>JAGYMR010000248.1 GCA_018400515.1 Tangfeifania sp. | reverse complement strand
AGCCAGAGTAAGGTATTCCTCTATCCTTCCCTTCGGGAAAGTTTCGGCATTCCTATTCTGGAAGGCATGGCCTGCGGCGTGCCCGTTATCACCTCCAATACCTCCTCAATGCCTGAGATTGCCGGTGATGCAGCAGCAATCGTCGATCCCGGTAAACCGGAAGAAATAACCGCAGCCATTCAAAAAATACTGGATGACCCAGGATACCGTGAAATCCTTATCAAAAAAGGAACAGAGCGGGTCAGAAATTTCTCCTGGGAAAACATGGCCAAAGCATACCTCCGGCTCTATGAAGAAGTGTACCACAATCAACTACTAAAAAAAGCCAATGATTGAAAGAAAAGATATTGTGGTGGTAAGCATTCAACCCTGGGATATTAAGATCGGGAGCAACTGTAAAAATATCGCCACCGAATTTGCTAAAAAAAACCGGGTGTTGTATGTCAATCCTCCGCTGGACAGAATAACAAGCTACAGGGAGCGTCACACGGATGAGGTAAAAAAACGGATCCGGATAAAAAGAGGAACGGACCCTGCACTGGAAAAAATCGACAGCCAAATGTGGACGCTCTATCCACCCATCCTGGTGGAATCCATCAACTGGCTGCCCGCTCCCCTGCTCTTCGACTTTTTCAATAAGCAGAATGCCGGAAAGTTTGCCTCAGCAATCCGGGAAGCCCTAAATACGCTCGGCTTCAAAAACATCATGCTGTTTAACGACAGTTCCATGTTTCTGGGATTACACCTGAAGCAGCTTCTTGCACCCGACATCTATGTCTATTACATGCGCGATTACCTCATAAAAAATCCGTACTGGAAAAAACACGGCCTGCGCACTGAACCAAAACTTATCCGGGAAGCAGATGTTGTTGTCAACAACTCCATGCTCTACACTGAATATGGAGCACGCTACAATAAGCACTCCTATATGGTCGGACAAGGATGTGAAACGGCTCTTTTCGACAGCAGAAAACAAAAAATCGAGGTGGCGGATGATCTGAAAAAGATCCCCAAACCAATAATCGGTTATGTCGGTTACCTGTCGGCACGCCGGCTCAGCATAGAGGTCATCGAACACATGGCCAGGGTCAAAAAAGCGTGGAATATCGTACTGGTTGGTCCGGAGGATGAGGCCTTCAAAAATTCGGCGCTGCATCAATATGAAAACATCCATTTTTTGGGCAGTCGCGATCCTTCGCTACTGCCCCGCTACATCGGCGGATTCGATGTCGCCATGAATCCCCAGGTGATCAACGATACCACCATGGGCAATTATCCCCGGAAGATCGATGAATACCTGGCGATGGGAAAACCGGTGCTGGCGACCGCCACCAAAGCCATGGAATATTTTAAAGCGCATGTTTATCTGGGGATAACAAAGGAGGACTATGTACGCCTGGGGGAAAAGGCACTGGAAGAGGACAACAGCGAACTCCGGATAAAAAGACAGGCTTTCGGGACCAGCCACAGCTGGGAAAACAATGTGAATGATATTTACCGGGCTATCGAAAAAACAGCTGAAGCAAAAAACAAGGCACTATAAAACAGAAATAAATGGACATTACCGAAAAGATCAGATCAGATCAAAAACTGAAAACCCTCATTCTGTGGGCTATTTCCCACCGGCGGAATCCAAGGCCCCGCCGGTGGGTCAGGTGGTTTTTAAACCCCTTCCTCCATAAAAAAGGTAAAGGGTCAAAGATCAGGCGGCGGACCCGGATAGATGTGTTCCCCTGGAACCGGTTTGAGCTGGGGAAATTAACGACGATCGAAGATTTTTGTACGGTAAATAATGGTTCAGGCGACGTTATTCTGGGCGACAGGGTACGCGTAGGCATTGGGTCAGTGATTATTGGCCCTGTAACAATGGGCCATGGCTCCGGCCTCGGCCAGCACGTTTTTGTAGCCGGCTTCAACCACGGCTACTCCGATGGGACCAAAAATTCGAGTGAGCAGCCGCTGAATATTAAACCTGTCGTCATTGCGGAGGAAGCCCACGTGGGGGCCAATTCGGTAGTCGTAGCAGGAGTAACCATCGGAAAGAGGAGTCAGGTTGGGGCAGGAAGCGTTGTAACAAAAGATATTCCTCCCTTTTGTGTCGCCGTGGGAAATCCGGCCCGCATCATCAAAAAATTCAATCCCGAAACCCAAAAATGGGAAAAAGCGGAACCCCGGCAGGGGTAAACCGCCCACGGGAATATGGATCACACCAGTGAATAAAAAACAACTTGTAAATTAACGCTAAAAAAAACGAATGAACTGTTTTCAGATCCCGACATATATAAAAAAGCATAACTATCAGGGTCCGGTGAAAGAGGTTCCCGGCCAGGTCTTCCGGCAAATCAAAGATCGTCTTGAAAAAATCATTTCGGCTCAACCGCTGGTATCGATTAACATCATTGCCCGGAACGAGGAGAACAATATCCTCCGCACCTTGTCCTCCCTGAGTGATCTCCGGACGGCTTATCCCTTTGAGATCATCGTGGTGGACAATGATTCCGATGATAATACGGCCACTGTCATCCGGAAATGCGGACTGAAACCTGTTCTTGAAAAACAACACGGATACGGGTTTGCCCGTCAGGCCGCTGTAAAAAACTCCAACGGACAGTATATTCTGACCGGAGATGCCGATACCATTTATCCGCCCCGCTGGATCGATGCCATGGTTACCCCCCTGATCAGACAAAAAGCACTGGCCACTTATGGAACGTATGCCTTCATCCCGCCACCCGGGAAAAAGAGATTTCCCTACGCCCTCTATGAAGGACTCCGCAAACCGGTGCATTTTGCACGAAGCATCAACCGTCCCACCCTGACCGTCGGAGGGGTGAACTTCTGTTTCCCCCGGGAAGCAGCACTGGACATCGGGTTCGCCAAAGACGGGCAGCGCTCTGAAGACGGCCGGATGGCCGCCGGACTGGCCCAAAAAGGGAAACTGAAACGGATCACAAAAAAAGATACTGTAGCCTGGACCATCTCCCGCTCGGTGGATAAAGATGCCGGACTGATCTTTGCCCTCCTGGTAAGAGCGAAAAAAGAGATAAAACGGATACATGAATATTTTTATAAAAATAAGTGAATATTGGATTATGGAAACATTGAAAATACTTTTTTGGGTCTTTCTGTTCATCATTTTTTATTCTTACCTCGGATATGGCATTTTGCTGTTTCTCATCATCAGGATAAAAAGATGGCTCGGCCTTTCAAAACCTGCGGTCCGGAAGGAAAAGTATGAACCGGAAGTCACCCTCTTCGTCGCCGCCTACAACGAAAAAGATTATGCAGACGAAAAAGTAAAAAATGGCTTCAGTCTCAACTACCCACAGGAAAAACTGAAACAGGTCTGGGTTACCGATGGTTCGGATGACGGAACACCCGAGCTTCTCAGAAAATATGAAGGGGTGGAAGTATATCATGAAAATAAACGGGGAGGCAAGATCGCAGCTATGAACCGCGGCATGTCATTCGTTAAAACCCCGATCGTCATTTTTTCTGATGGAAACACCATCCTTGGTAAAAACGCTGTAAAAGAGATCGTCGAACTTTTTAAAGATCCAAAGACAGGCTGTGTTTCGGGAGAAAAACGCATTCGTAGTAAAAATGCAGATTCGGCTGTGGCCGGCGAAGGCCTCTACTGGAAGTATGAATCAACGCTTAAAAAATGGGATGCAGAACTCTACTCCGTCGTGGGAGCAGCAGGGGAACTGTTTGCCATTCGCACCGAACTCTGGCAGAAAGTGGAGGAAGATACACTGCTCGACGATTTCATTATCTCCCTGCGGATTGCCATGTCGGGCTATACCATTCAGTACAACCCGGAAGCCTGGGCCATCGAAGCCCCTTCTGCCAGTGTGAAGGAGGAATTAAAGAGGAAAATACGCATATCAGCGGGAGGGATGCAGTCGGTCGTCCGCCTCCGCCCCTTACTGAACATTTTCAAATACGGGGTTCTCTCCTTTCAGTACATTTCCCACCGGGTGTTGCGCTGGACCCTCACCCCTCTTTTGCTGCTGCTGATCATTCCGCTGAACCTTATCCTTGCCCTGGATGCCGGCATGAGTCCGCAAAATGTGTACATGCTCCTTTTTTACGGACAAATGTCATTTTATCTGCTTGCCCTCACCGGCTGGTTCCTCGAAAACCGACGCATAAAAATAAAAGCCTTTTTTATCCCGTACTACTTCTTCATCATGAACCTTTCGGTATTCCTGGGTTTTCGGAGATACCTGAAAGGAAAACAAACAG
>JAGYMR010000247.1 GCA_018400515.1 Tangfeifania sp. | reverse complement strand
TTTTCGCCGGGGAAAGTTTACGCCGGTGTACAAGGAGGAGAGTCGAAAAAGTTGCAAATTTTCAGATAATCATTTATAAAAAAAATCAATGGATTTAGGAAAATACAGTTTTGGCACCGGCGACCGTTTCAACCACCAGGGGAGGGCACAGCTCCGGGCCCTGATGCGCGCAAATGAAGCCGGGATTCCCATTACCCCCGTGTGGAACAAATCGAACCGGGAGCACGACATTGTTCATTCAGTACCGGAAGGAACCCGGGCCGAAGCAGATGAAGCTGTCAAAGCCCTGGGCTGGAAGGGGGCCTTTTTTGTGGATGCCGATCATATCAACCGTTCCAATGTGGAGCGGTTTATTGTTCCTTCCGATTTTTTCACACTCGATGTTGCGGCCAATATTGGAGGTGAAGCCTCCCCGGATGATGTGGCCGCTTTTAAACGTTTCTGTGCTACCCTGGGGAGTTCTGTTCAGGTGCCGGGGCTCGGGGAAACCATTGTGGTGCGGGATTCGTTGCTGGATGAAATGGCTGGGAAATACCTTGCGGCAGTCAAAGAAGCCGGGAAGATCTACCGGCACATTAAAGAGCAGAAGGGAGCCGGCCGGTTTGTGACCGAGGTGTCCATGGATGAGGTCGAATCGCCGCAATCGCCCGTTGATATGTTATTTATTCTGAAGATGATCGCCGACGAGCAGATCCCGGTTCAGACCATTGCCCCCAAATTTACCGGAAGGTTCAATAAGGGAGTGGATTATGAAGGGAACGTGGACCAGTTTGCAAAAGAGTTTGAGGCGGATGTACTGGTCATCGATTTTGCAGTGAGGGAGTTCGGACTTCCGGCCGATTTGAAACTGAGCGTTCACTCCGGATCGGATAAGTTTTCCATCTATCCGGTAATATCCCGGATCCTGAAGAAATATGACAAAGGGCTGCATTTGAAAACCGCCGGGACCACCTGGCTTGAGGAGGTGATTGGCCTGTCGGTTTCGGGAGAAGAGGGGTTGTCCGCGGTAAAGGATATCTACGCCAAAGCCCTGGAACGTAAAGCGGAGCTCTGCGGTCCCTATGCCGATGTGATCGATATCGATGACACTAAACTTCCCGGCCCAAAAGATGTTGCTGGCTGGACCGGGGAGAAGTTTGCCCGTACGCTTCGCCATATTCCGGATCAGCCGGAATACAACCCCCACTTCCGGCAGTTGATGCACGTGGCCTATAAAGTGGCTGCCGAAATGGGGGATCAGTATACAGGTTTACTCCAAAAATATGCGGAAATAACCGGAAATTGCGTAGAGGAGAACATTTATGACCGGCATTTGAAACGATTGTTTGACCTATAAAAAGCATTGTGATGAAGCAGTTTATGGATGAGAATTTTCTGTTGCAGACAGCAACCGCCCAACGGTTATATCATGAACATGCGGCAAAAATGCCCATCTTTGATTACCATTGCCATCTTTCTCCGCGTGAAATTGCTGAAGACCGGCAGTTTGAGAACATCACCCAGGTCTGGCTTTACGGGGATCATTATAAGTGGCGGGCGATGCGGACCAACGGGGTGCATGAGCATTACTGCACCGGAGATGCCTCCGATTGGGAAAAATTTGAAAAATGGGCCGAAACGGTACCCTATACCTTGCGGAATCCCCTGTATCACTGGACCCACCTTGAATTGAAACGGTTTTTCGGGGTCGAAAAATTATTGGGTCCGGACACGGTCCGGGAGATCTGGGACCAATGCAACGCGCGGTTGCAAACGCCGGAATATTCTGTCCGCAATATCATCCGGATGGCCGGTGTGCACACGATATGCACCACCGATGACCCCGTTGATTCGCTGGAGTACCACCGGCAGATAAAATCGGACGGGTTTGAAGTGGCTGTTCTTCCTGCCTGGCGGCCTGACAAAGCCATGGCTGTTGAAAACCCCGAAACTTTTAATGCTTATGTGGAAAAATTAGGGCGTGTGGCAGCATCCGAAGTGGATACCTTTGAGGGGTTTCTGAAAGCGCTCGATCAGCGGCACCGCTTCTTCCATGAAAACGGCTGCCGTTTATCCGATCACGGTCTGGAAACCGTGCTGGCCGACGATTATACAGAGAAGGAGATCAACGATATCTACAGCAAGATCCGTTACGGGGCCGGGCTGAACGGCGAGGAGATCCGGAAGTTTAAATCGTGTATGCTCTATGAATTGGGGATTATGGACCATAGCCGCGGCTGGACCCAGCAGTTTCATATTGGTGCCCTGCGGAATAATAACACCCGGCTTTTTGAGCAGTTGGGACCGGATACCGGATTCGACTCCATCGGTGATTTTGAGATGGCCCGTCCCTTGTCTAAATTCCTCGACCGGTTCGACCAAACCAATCAGTTGGCAAAGACCATCCTTTATAATTTGAATCCCCGGGATAATGAACTGTTTGCTACCATGACCGGCAATTTTCAGGATGGCTCGGTGCCGGGGAAGATGCAATACGGCTCGGGCTGGTGGTTTTTTGATCAGAAGCAGGGAATGGAGAACCAGATGAATGCGCTTTCCAACCTGGGATTGTTAAGCCGGTTTGTAGGAATGCTCACCGATTCGCGGAGCTTCCTCTCCTATCCGCGCCATGAATATTTCAGGCGGACATTGTGCAATTTGTTGGGGAACGATGTGGAAAACGGGGAGCTGCCGGCCGACATGGACCTGCTTGGCAAAATGGTTGAGAATATCTGTTTTTTTAATGCCCGGGATTATTTTAATTTTGAGTAGTGTCCCGGGAAAGGAGATGCGCGTATCGTGGGAAACGAACTGCTGTTTTTAGCGCATGTTGTTGAAATGATCCGGTTTTTTTCCGGAGCCACCGGATTTTCTGTCTCCGGCGATTGATGGAAAATAATCCCGGAGGTGGTGCCTCCGGGGATGAACATTAAATAAAAAAAAATGTCCAAAAGGGTTGTTACATTCGGAGAAATTATGTTGCGGTTGGCAACCCCCGGCTACCTGCGCTTTTCGCAGGCCCGGGAGTTTTCTGCAACCTTTGGCGGGGGAGAGGCCAATGTGGCTGTATCGCTGGCCAATTACGGGATTCCTGTTGATTTTGTTACGCGGTTGCCTGAAAACGACATCGGGCAAACTTGCTTGATGGATTTGCGAAAGAATGGTGTCGGAACTGGTGCGATTGTCCGGGGCGGCAACCGGCTGGGGATCTATTTCCTGGAAACCGGGGCTGTTAGCCGGGGTAGTAAAGTGATTTACGACCGTTCTCATTCGGCTGTATCCGAAATTGAACCCGGAATGGTGGACTGGGATCAGGTGTTGGAAGGAGCTTCCTGGTTTCACTGGACCGGCATTACGCCGGCCATTTCACAAGGGGCTGCCGCCGTCTGCCTGGAAGCCATCAAAACGGCCAACCGGAAAGGAGTGACCGTTTCCTGCGATCTGAATTACCGGAAAAAGCTCTGGAAGTACGGGAAAACTGCTGGAGAGGTGATGCCCGAGTTGGTAGCCGGGACCGACATCGTCCTGGGAAACGAGGAGGATGCCTGGATGGTTCTGGGGATCAAACCCGAAGGGGTGGATATTGCCGGTGGAAAAGTGGAAGGGGCCGCCTATGAATCGGTTTCCAAACAAATAATGGCCCGGTTTCCACGGTGCAAGAAGGTCATTACCACGTTGCGCGGATCGGTGAATGCCAATCACAATACCTGGTCGGGCGTGCTTTGGGATGGGGAGAAACTATTTCAGGCCCCTGTCTATGAAATTACGCATATTGTTGACCGGGTAGGAGGGGGTGATGCTTTTATGGGTGGACTCATTTACGGATTGTTAACCTATGAAGCGGATCAGAAAGCCCTGAATTTTGCCGTCGCTGCTTCGTGCCTTAAGCATACCGTTTACGGTGACTTTAACCGGGTAACCGTCGATGAGGTGGAAAAATTGATGGGCGGGGATGCCTCCGGGCGCGTGGCCCGCTAATTATAGGGTGGCAAAGCATTTCGGACCGGTCCGGAATTTCCGTCACCAGCATCCGTTGAATAAAAAATAATTATCATGGCTCGATTTACAAGACTGGAAGTAACCCTGCAGATGAAAGCAACCGGCATGATCCCGGTCTTCTTTCATCCCGACCCCGAAGTGTGCAAAAACGTTGTAAAAGCATGTTATGAGGGGGGCGTCAGGGTTTTTGAGTATACCAACCGGGGCGACTTTGCAACACTCATTTTTGCCGAACTGAACCAGTGGGCGCTTCAGGAATACCCCGACCTGATCCTGG
>JAGYMR010000246.1 GCA_018400515.1 Tangfeifania sp. | reverse complement strand
TGCCCATTTCCGTTTTTCGGAAAAAAAAGCGGGAAACGGCCCCGGTGATTTATTTTTCACCCAAATCAAAGCCCCTGCTGTTGCGGTTGCCGTCTCCGGACCACTCAAATTGCTTATCCCATGCCTGAAAAAAACCAGGCAAAATGAATTCTTCTTTACACGCTTCTCGCGCCCGCCTCCTGCGACCTGATAGCCTCCCGTTTTTTCTGATTTAATTATTTAATCTTTGTTTTGCTTCCGAAAAAAAGGCGCTGAAGCAAAAAACTCATTTTATTTTACTATGAAGCAGATAGGATTCACCTGGGCTGTTCTTGTTTTTCTCTTCTTTTCCGGAAAAGCACAGCAATCACCTCAGGACAGCATAAAAGCGTATCAGCTGGATGAGATCATCATAAAATCTCCCAAATACAACCGGAATATTTTTGAGATCCCTGCCGCGGCCACGATGGTTCCGGAGCGGCTGATAGAACAGAAAAGGATTGAGAACCTGACGGATATTTCCTCGGTTGTCCCCAACTTTTTCATGCCCGACTATGGTTCCAAATTAACCTCCCCTGTTTACATCAGGGGCGTGGGCAACCGCATCAACACGCCGTCGGTAGGTTTATATGTCGATGACATTCCCTATTTTGAAAAAGCCGCCTTTAACTTTGATTTTTATGATGTGGAGCGCATCGAAGTACTGCGGGGACCGCAGGGAACACTCTACGGGCGCAATGCCATGGCCGGGCTGATCAATGTGATCACCAACCAACCGGGAAATGAGCCCTCCACCGATGTCTCGGTCGATTACGGAAATTTTAACCAAATCCGCTCCAACATCACGCACAAACAACCTCTGGGAAAATCCTTTTCCGTCCTTGCCAGCCTGAACCAGCACCACAACGACGGTTTTTTCAAAAACACCTTTACCCAAAGCCAGGTCGATAAGATAAACAGCTACTCGGGACGGATAAAATTGAATTTCAACCCTTCCGAAAAGTTTAATGCCCTGGCCAATGTGCAATACGAAGACAGCCGCCAGGGGGGGTATCCATATGCGGTCTTTAACGATGCGTTGATGAAGGCCGGACCAGTCAATTACAACAAGGAGAGCATCTACAACCGACGGATGTTAACCGCCGGGCTCAACCTGAGCTGGTCCGCCCCGGGTTATTCCATCCGGGCAGTCAGCAGTTTGCAGACCCTGAACGATCGCCAGGAGATTGATCAGGACTTTACACCCCAGTCACTGTTTTTTGTGACGCAGGACCAGCAGCTGCAGATGATGGCCCAGGAGATCAATATCCAGTCGGCCACCGGGGGTGCTTACGACTGGCTTTTCGGGGCATTCGGTTTTAAGCAGCTGCTGGACAAGACGGTAGGTGTTGCCTATGGGGCCGATGCCTTTGAAAAATATGGTTTCCCGGAGGCGTGGGAGGATTATCGCTATGAAAAGAATTACGACAACACCAATACAGGCATCGCCATTTTTCACCAGTCTACCCTGGCGCTGGGCCCTCTGTCGCTTTCGGCAGGAATCCGCGCCGACTATGAAGAAGCCACTCTGGATTACCTCCATGACAAATACATCAACGGAAATGAAAGCAATGCCGGCGATCTGGAAAGCCGGATGGATTTCTTCGAGATCCTGCCGAAAATTGCCCTGAAATACAGCATCAATGAATATTTTGTCCCCTACGCCACGGTGGCAAAGGGGTATAATTCAGGAGGGTTTAACTCGACTTTCGAACGGGAGGAAGATCGCTCCTTTGATCCGGAGCAGTCATGGAACTATGAAGCCGGCGTGAAGGCCAAGTGGCTCCGGCAGCGGGTTTATGCCAACCTGGCCTTTTTCTATATCGACTGGACCAACCAGCAAATTTATCAGACCGTTCCCAGCGGAACGGGATCAATGCTCACCAATGCCGGAAAATCGGAAAGCAAAGGGGTTGAGATGGAGTTAAAGATGCTGCCGGCCAAAAGGCTTGAGACCTGGGTTACCTTCGGATACAACGATGCCCGTTTTGTGGATTATTACAAAAACGAAGAGGAAGATTACAGCGGAAATTACATTCCCTATGTCCCCCGTTACACATTCAGTACCGGCGGCGATTATTCACTTGAGATAAAAAGAAACTGGCTTGACCGGGTCCGGTTTCACCTCACCTACCATGGTTTTGGCAAGCATTACTGGCACGAATCGAACGAGGCATGGCAAAATTATTACGGCTTGCTGAACCACCGGATCAGTTTTGAAAAAGCGAACATTGTTTTCGCTTTCTGGGGAAAAAACATCCTGAATGCCTCCTACAATTCTTTTTATTTTCAGGCGCTGGGAAACTCCTATGCACAAATTGGGCGTCCGGCCACGCTGGGCATGAACCTTCAACTAGCTTTCTGATCTGAATGAAAAAGCAAGAGGCAAATAAATATTTTACGCTGCTCAGCCTTTACCTGGCACAATCCATCCCCATGAGCTTTTTTTCCACCGTGGTTCCGGTCATCATGCGGATGGAGAACTACTCTCTGGAGTCCATTGGCTATTTACAACTGATCAAACTGCCCTGGATCATAAAATTTTTGTGGGCGCCCATGGTGGATGCCTCCAGCAAAACGCCCCGCCACTACCGCCGGTGGATCCTGGCCTCTGAAATTTTTTACGCCATTGTCATTTTTTCGATTGGCTTTTTAAATCTTGAAACCAATTTTACGACCATCATTGTTTTGATGGTGGTTGCTTTTACCGCCTCAGCCACCCACGATATTGCCACCGATGCTTTTGCCATCATGATCCTGAATGAGCGGGAACGCAGCCTGGGCAACAGCATGCAATCGGCCGGCAACTTTTTAGGAACATTGGTTGGCAGCGGGGTTTTGCTGGTCATTTACCACTATTGGGGATGGCAGGTCCTGCTCTTCTCCCTGGCGGCATTTGTCCTGGTCGTGTTAATGCCGGTCTCCCTGTATCCTGCCCGAAAAGAGCAAGTGCCCGAAACACCGCGGAAAACGGTTTCCGCTCTTGAGTTTATCTGGTTTTTCAAACAAAAAAAGATCGGGGGGCACCTGTTGTTGTTATTTCTGTTTTACTCGGGACTGATCGGGATCCTGACCATGATCAAACCCTACCTGGTAGACCTGGGGTATGACGTGAAGGAGATCGGATTCATCTCCGGAATTTTCGGAACCGCCTGCGGAGCTTTAATGACCATCCCGGCCGGCATTCTCATCCGGAAGGCGGGCCTTGCAAGGGCTGTTTGGATCTTTCCCTCCATCAGCTTTCTGGCAGCGGCTTTTTTCGTCGGGCTCACCTTCACCAATCATCCGTTATACCTGATCTACATCGGGGTGGCTCTGCTCTGGGGGGCTTATGCCATGTCGTCGGTTTTTGTCTACACCCTTGCCATGAAAATTGTCCGGAAGGGACGCGAAGGAACCGACTTCACCATTCAGATCGTCATCACCCACCTGAGCAGCCTTATCATCGCAGTTATGAGCGGGAAGGTCGCCGATATGGTCACCTATCGCGGACTTTTTATCTTTGAACTGGGATTGGGGCTTCTTTTATTTTTACTCATTCCGTTTGTATTCAAAAATCATTTTTACAACCGTTATGCAGATTCCTGAAAAACTGATTGAAAAATACAATATCCCGGTACCGCGTTACACCAGCTATCCGCCGGCCAATTTCTTTTCACCCGAATTCGGGCCGGAAAATTACCGGAAAGCCATTGAGGCCTCGAATGAAGGATGGCCCCGGAACATCTCCCTTTACATTCACATTCCCTTTTGTACCAAAAGGTGCCATTTTTGCGGATGCAATACCCACGTTACCCGCGACACGCAAAAAATAGCTGCTTATGTGGATGCAGTGAAAAAAGAGGTCCGGATGGTCCGGCAGCTGCTGGACCCCTCCCGGAAAGTTTCGCAGGTTCACTGGGGCGGTGGTACCCCCAACGCCCTGCCCGCGGAAATGATCCGGGACATTATGGATGTCATTCACGAGAACTTTGCCTTCATTCCCCGGCCTGAAATTGCCATTGAGTGCCATCCGGCCCTGCTGGACGAAAAGTATACCGCAGCATTGATTGATGCCGGCTTCAACCGTTTCAGCCTGGGGGTACAGGACTTTAAACAGGAGGTCCTCGATAATGTCAACCGCAATGCCCCGGCCGTCCCTGTCGAAGAGATCGTTAAGTGGATAAAGGGTTATGAGAATACCGGGGTGAACCTCGATTTTATGTACGGGCTCCCCTTTCAGAACGTGAATTCTTTCTCAGAAACCATGGAAAAAGC
>JAGYMR010000245.1 GCA_018400515.1 Tangfeifania sp. | reverse complement strand
GCTCCGGGGCATGATCGCATCCAAAGGAGGCTGAGCTTTGATGATGCACCGTGCCGGACTCTAAATAGACTTGATTTCGGAGACGAGTTTCTGGATGGAGTTTTTGGCATCGCCAAAGAGCATGCGTGTTTTTTCGTTAAAGAACAGCGCATTTTCGATTCCGGCGTATCCTTTCCCCATACCCCGTTTCATGATGATGATATTTTTCGCCAGGTAGGCATTGATGATGGGCATGCCATAGATCGGGCTGCCCGGATCGTCGTATGCTGCCGGGTTGACCACGTCGTTTGCTCCGACGACGATGGCCACATCCACGTTTGGCATATCGGGATTGATGTCATCCATTTCCACCAGTTTCTCATACGGCACATCCGCCTCTGCCAGCAGCACATTCATATGACCGGGCATACGTCCGGCCACCGGGTGGATGGCATACCTCACGCTCACCCCTTTGCCTTCGAGCAGTTCGTCCAGTTCCTGGGCAATGTGTTGTGCCTGCGCCACAGCTAAACCATATCCCGGGATCACCACCACGTTCTGTGAATAGCTCAGCAACACAGCAGCGTCGCTCAGGGTGATCTCTTTGATGGTTCCCTGCTCACCGCCGACGGAAGCAGCACCACCGCCAAAGGCACCGATGATCACATTGATCAGCGATCGGTTCATCGCCTTACACATCAGCACCGTCAGGATCATCCCCGCGGAGCCCACCAGGATACCACCCAGGATCATGGCCTGGTTGTTATAGATAAATCCGGCCATTGCAGCAGCGATACCGGTAAAAGCGTTAAGCAGCGAGATGACCACCGGCATGTCGGCTCCGCCGATCGGCATCACGAACATGACACCGTAAATCAGTGAAAGCACGAGGAGCGAATAGATGGCCCAGGTCATTTCTGCCGGAGGATTGGGAGAGGCAATGATGAACGCACCCAGTCCGAGCGTCAGCACCATCAGCACCAGGTTGATATAAGTCATGAAAGGCTTCATGATATCTCCCACTTTGCCGTCCAGTTTTCCATAAGCGATCATACTGCCGCTAAAAGCGATGGCACCGATGATCAGTCCCAGCACCGTCACCAGGATAGATCCCACATCGCCGGTCATGGCATTGGGATATTCCAGGAGGGCAACAAGTGCCGAGGCAGCGCCTCCGGTGGCATTGTACAGAGAGACCAGCTGAGGCATGGCCGTCATCTGCACTTTGCGGGCCACCATCCATCCGATGGCAGCACCCACTCCGATGGCTGCCATGATGATCCAGACGTTCGTCAGTGAAATACCTTCTCCCTCCGAATTTTTATGCAGCAGGAGCGTCGTGACCATGGCAAGTGCCATGCCCCCGAAAGCCCACAGGTTTCCCTGCCGGGCCGTTTCCGGGTGAGAAAGCATTTTCAGTCCGACGACAAACAGCAGAGCTGCCACCAGGTAGCTCAGTTCAAGCAATGTACCGCCCACAGTGAATCCGGTTATATCTGTCATAATAATTCCTTTCGTCATGATTTCCTACTTTTTTTTCTTTTTAAACATTTCAAGCATCCTGTCGGTCACGGCAAAACCGCCCACCACATTCAGGGTTCCAAAAATAAGCGCCAGCAATCCCAGTACCAGGTCCACCGAAAAAGAGGAGAGGTCGGCATGTCCCACGAGGATAATCCCCCCGATGATGATCACGCCGCTGATGGCATTGGCACCCGACATGAGCGGGGTATGCAGCACCGAGGGTACGTTGGAAATCACTTCAATACCCAGAAAAACAGATAATGCAATGATAAAAATGGCTTCTTTGTATTCGAAAAAATAGTGTAATACTTGTTCCATATCCGGTTTTTTTATTTGTTTTCAATTCCTGATTTCACCCGTTCATGGAGAATTTCCTTTTGGTGGGTGATGCATGTTCCTTTCACGATCTCATCGTCGAAGTTGAGGTTCAGTTCCCCCTCTTCGCCAATGATGAGTTTCAAAAAGTTCAGCACATTTTTCCCGAACATCCGACTGGCGTCCAGGGGTGTCAGTGCCGGGTAATTCGATTGTCCGATGATTGTTTTATGCTGAAAACTGACCACTTCATCGTTTTTCGTCAGTTCGCAATTTCCGCCCGTTGATGCTGCCAGGTCGACAATCACCGCTCCGGGTTTCATTTTTTCCACCGTCTCTTTGGATATCAGCAGAGGAGCCTTTCTCCCCGGAATCTGAGCCGTACAGATGATCACATCCGATTTCACTGCCTGCGCATTGATCGCCTCCTGCTGTTTCTTCTTATATTCCTCCGTTTGTTCCACGGCATAGCCGCCGGCACTTTTGTCCTCCGTGGCACCTTCCACTTCCACAAATTTTCCGCCCAGACTCATCACCTCTTCTTTGACGGCCGAACGCACATCAAACACATAAACCTGTCCGCCCAGTTTACGGGCCGTGGCCACTGCCTGCAGACCGGCAACTCCCGCACCCAGGATCAGCACATTGGCCGGCCGGATGGTTCCCGCGGCGGTCATGAACATCGGAAAGAAGGTGGGTAGGCGGAAAGCCGCCTCCAGCGTAGCCTTATATCCCGCCACCGTCGCCATCGACGACAAAATATCCATCGCCTGCGCCCGGGTTGTCCGCGGAACGGAATCCAGACTGAAGGTGGTAATGCCTTTCTCCCTGAAAGTTTTGACCAGCTCCTTTTCCCGGAGCGGGTTGAATGCACTGATCCATACCTGGTTATCTTTCAGGTTGTCCAGGTCCTCTTTGGAAGGCGCCTGAATCTGCAGCAGCACATCTGCCGATTTGAAAATATCCTCCCGGGAGACCACTTTGGCCCCCGCTTCTTTATAAGCTGTATCCGGTGCAAACGCTTTTTCACCGGCCGAATGCTCCACGAAAACCTCCGCTTTCATCTCCACAAGGCTTTGAACAACCTCCGGCAACACAGCAACACGCGTTTCTTTGCCGTGTTCTTTTAATAATCCAAGAATCATAGAAATTTCGATTTAAATGAATTTTGAACGCAAAAGTAATAAATATATTTACCGTGAACGTTCACGGAAGGTAATATTTAACATGATTTTAAATCCACCATAAAATTAATAAAAAATTTATACGATCAGATTTCAGCCCTGATAAGCATGGCCCGAAAAAATGTTTTGCAATCCGTTACAGCGTATTTCATTAACGGTTTTCGTGCGGAGCACCGCTGGTCTTTTTCACCTCCCGGAGCGGCAGTGTAAAAGTGAACGTTGATCCTTTCCCCGGCTCCGATTCCACGCGGATGATCCCCCCGAGCATTCTTACGTACGCTTTGGTGATCGACAATCCCAGACCAGCCCCTTCGTAGGGTCTTGACAGACCGGAATCGGCCTGACTGAAACGATCGAAGATCGCTGTCTGCCTCTCTTTTTCAATGCCAATGCCCGTATCTTTTACAAAACATTCAAGTCGGGAATCTTTTATCCTGTACCCAAACTCAATGATCCCTTCATGCGTGTATTTCACGGCATTTTTGATCAGGTTCATAAAGATGCTGTTCAGTTTTTCTTTGTCGGTATTGATGAATGCCTCATCATCAGGCAGGGGACAGAAGCATGCGATTTTCAGTCCCTTGTTTTGTGCTTCCGGCCGGAAGAACTGGCAGAAATAGCTGATCAGCCGGTTTATGTTCACGCTGGAACAGTCCGCCTTCATCATACCCGATTCAATTTTTGAAATTTCAATCAGGTTGTTAATGGTTTCCAGCATGCGTTCACCACTTTTCTGAATAATATTTACATACTTATTCTTTTCCAGGTATTTTATCTGCGGTTCTTTCAGCAGCTCGGTGAATCCCATGATCCCGTTCATCGGAGTCCGGATTTCGTGGCTCACGTTAGCCAGAAAGGCCGATTTTAACCGGTCACTTTCTTCTGCCTTGTTTTTCGCTGCGATCAAATCCTCAACCATCTTTTTCTTCCGGGTCACATCTTCGCGTACCGAAACAAAGTGCCTGATGATCCCTTTATCATCCGGCATGGGAGAGATGGAGATGTCTTCCCAATAAAGCTCCCCGTTTTTTTTCTTATTGGCCATCCTCCCGTGCCACTCTTTTCCTGCAAGAACCGTATCCCAGAGGTTTTTATAAAAAGCATCCGACTGTTTTCCCGATTTAAAAACACGGGGTGTTTTTCCTTTGAGTTCGTGAAATGTGTATCCCGTAATTTTGGAGAAAGTGGGATTGATGTATTCAATATGGCCTTCCGCATCGGTAATGATGATGCTTACCGGGATCTCTTCCACCGCACGGCTGAGGAGCTTCAGTTGT
>JAGYMR010000244.1 GCA_018400515.1 Tangfeifania sp. | reverse complement strand
TACTAGGGAATATTTCTGCTTCTGAAATCCTTCATATTTCAAAAGCGATGCAAAAATAACAGCTTTTTAGAAAAGAAAAAATTTTTTCCGGAAATATCTCTTTGAATCATTTTTTTTCATCCGGTGATTTCCTAAATTTGAGAAGAGTAATAAGAAGATATTGAACTAAATATATGGACGAAAAATGAACAAAAGTTGTAAAAAATTGATTATGAGGAGAACAACCTTGTGGGGCCTTTGCCTGATGAGCTTGTTTCCATTGCTGTATTGTCAGAAGGAGGAAGTGCCGCCCCCTCTTGAGATCGCCGGAACGGTTCAGGATGTCAGTGAATTTGAAGGGGATGACGGGGCAATCGACCTTTCAGTTTCCGGTGGAACTCCTCCTTATTCCTTTTATTGGTCGAATAATGATACCTCCCAAAACATCAGTGGTTTGTGTGCGGGACAATACATTGTGACCGTGACCGATGCAAAGGCTCAGACGGCCATCGATACCTTTGAAGTGAACCAGCCTTGTGTTATCGATGTGGACGGGAATATGTACAGCATCGTCAGGATCGGTGATCAAACCTGGATGGGGGAGAACCTCCGGGTGACCCACGCGCCCGACAGTTCGGAGATCACAAGCTATGCTTACGGCAACGATACGAGCCTTGTCAAAACTTACGGGCGGCTGTATACCTGGGATGCTGCCATGAACGAATCCCGGTTGGAGGGAGCCCAGGGCATCTGTCCCTCCGGATGGCATGTTCCTACCGATGATGATTTTAAAGAACTTGAAATGCACCTGGGAATGACGCAGGCGGAAGCAGACATGGCCGATACCTGGCGGGGAGCGCCGGTCGGAACCATGCTGAAAGCCGGTGGAAGTTCTGGATATGAGGCCATGATGTCGGGACGGCGGGCCACCACAGGGCACTACTATCTTTTAGGGGATTATGAATATATGTGGACATCCAAAGAACACGGGGAGAATTTTGCATGGCGGCGTTGCCTGACTTCAATGACACCGTCGAGAAACGATAAAGTGGGCCGCTGGAAAACACTGCCTAAAAGTTATGGTTTTTCCGTCCGGTGCGTTAAGGATGATTAGCATAAAGTTTCCCTGGAATGCCTGAAAAGATTTTAATCGTTTTTATCTGATTATTAACATAACTACAAGAAAATAACAGCACAATGGATCGACAAATATTTTTTTTACTACTGTTGGTGGCCGGGCCTCTTTTACTGCTTCATTGCAGTAAAGAGGAGGAGCAGATGGTGCCGCAGGATCTGGTTTACCAGTCGCTGGTGGCAGAAAAAGACACCATTGCTCCGGACGAAACTACGAAAGTGACCGCCACAGCTACCGGAAGCCGGCTGGAATATTTCTGGTCGGCCACCCTCGGCGATATCGTTGGTCAGGGAGCAGAGGTAACCTATGTTGCCTCCCCTTGTCATGTTGGAAAAAATGAGATTACCTGTAAAATTACCAACGGAGATCAGTCGGAATCCAAAACCCTTGAAATCGTTGTTTTATGAATATTAAATGGTTTATTTCCGCCCTTGTGCTTGCCTTGACCCCGGTTTTTTCACAGGCGCAGTGCCTATCGTCCGTTAACCCGGTGGGGGGTACCAACAACCTCCTGGTACTTGAAAAAAACGCATTGCGGGTGATCTCCTTTTATAAATACGGACAGGGAACCCGCTATTTTGAAGGAAATGACCCGTCCGGGTTCGATCTGATCAGTAAAGCCTATTACAACTACCTGAGCACCACCCTGGGGTACGGGTTGACCTGGAAGACAAGCCTGGAGGTGGAGGCGGGGTATTTTTTTAATAAAACACAAAATTACAACCTGGATCCTGCTTACTCACTTACCGGGAAAGGATTATCCAATGCCGTGGTGCTTGCCAAACACAGCCTGTATGCCGATCCGGTGAAGCGGTTTTTCATTACCGGTGCAGCGGGAGCCAAAATTCCTTTCTCGCGCGAATTGCAGTGGTCGCGCAATGTTAAACTCCCGGTGGAGGTTCAGCCCACCCTGGGGGGGTACGGGGCTGTTTTTACGGCTTCCCTGGTGAAGGAGAATTCGGGTACAGGCATGCGGTATTTTTTTACCAGCCGGGCAGAAGTGAATGCGCCGAATAAAGAGGATTACCGTCTGGGAACCTCTGTATACAATTCGTTTTATATCTCCAGCCATCTGAAATATCCCTGGCTGAAAGACAACTGGACCGCCATCCTGCAGCTCCGCAACGAGATCCGGGGACCCGATACCATCGACGGAAGGGAAAAGGAGTCTTCGGGAAGCATCTTATTCTTTGTTGCCCCGCAACTCAATTTTGTTTTCAAAGATGACTGGTACCTTTCCGGGATGGTGGATATTCCCGTTTATCAGGATTTTAACGGGACTCAGCTGGGGGCGGGCCCCGGCGTTACCTTCGTTGTTTCCAGAACGTTCCGTTTGTAAATGCTTTTTTCCCGGGACCCTTCCGGAGCGTATCCCGTATGATCTCCTCCATGGCTTCCATCCAGAGGGAGGTGGCATTTAAGCCTTCAACCAACTGCAATTTTTCACCCCCTGCATTTTGAAACATTTGACTGTAGTCTTCTCCTATCTCCACCAGGGTTTCCAGGCAGTCGGTGACAAAAGCCGGGGCCAGTACCAGTATTTTCTTATGACCCTCTTTTTTCAGTTTTTCCAGGATAACATCATCGGTAAAAGGGGACAGCCAGTTGCGGGATAAGCGCGACTGAAAGGCCACCGAATAATCTTTTTTTTGAAGTCCCAGCTTTCCGGCCAGCAACCGTGTTGTGGCATAACAGGTAGCCCGGTAACAATGCTTTCCGTGTTCCGGCAGGGAGGTGGCGCAATTGCACTCCTGCACCCTGATTCCCGGATGGATCCTTTCCAGCTGGCGGTTGGGCAGCCCGTGATAGGAAAATACAACGTGATCGTATTTCCGGAGGCCGTTTTTCCGGGCCTGTTCGGCAAAGGCTGCAATGAAGCGGGGATGATCATAAAATTGTTCTACCGGGTACAATTCCACCTCCATGCGTTGTCTCCTTACCTCTTTCTCAACCGCTTCCAGTGCGGTTCCGGTGGTTGACATGGCATATTGAGGAAAAAGGGGAAAAATAACCAGCCGGGTGTATCCCCCTTTTTTAATTTCTTTCAGGGCTTTTTTGTAACCCGGATTGCCATAACGCATGCCCGTAAAAATTTTATAATCCGTTCCTGGTTTTGCCTCCAGTTTCTTTCTCAATTTTTCCGTGTAATGAATGAGGGGTGAACCCCGCGAGGTCCATAACCTTTTGTATAGCCCGGTGGACTTTTTCACTCTGAAAGGAATGATGATGAAGTTTACCAGGAACTTGCGAAGCAGCCACGGAAGGTCGATCACGTGCTTATCGTTCAGGAAAAGCGTGAGGTATTTCCATACCCTGAATATCCGGGGCTCGTCGGGACTGCCCACATTCATCAGTAAAACAGCGGTGGATTTGTTTGCCATGCTTTCAGTTTTTTTATTTTAGCGTGAAAACGGCTTTTTCATCCGTTCCGGCCAGCATCCATTATTGTTTTGATAAGTCCTTCAGCAACCGTTCTGCCCTGTTTGATGCGATCCGCTATGCCAATCCCGTCGCGGGTATTTCCCGCCAGGATAAGCCCGGGAAACTGTTTTTCCAACTGCTCAATGGCGTCCATTTTCTCTTCCGATTCAAAACCGTACTGGGGAATGGCATGTTTGTAGCGAAAAATTTTCAGCAGATCGGGGGCGAATGTTTTAAGCTGAAGCATCTCTTTTATCTCTTTCTCCACGACCCGGATGATTTCGCTGTCAGACAATTGAGACATTTCAGGTTTCCGGACACCGCCCAGGAAAACAGAGAGCAAAGCGCCCTTTTCAGGGGCCCGGTTTTTCAGGAATGAAGAGATAAACAAAATGCCCAGGATATCCCGCTTTTCAATGGAAGGTACCAGTCCGCCAAAAGCACCCAGCGGAATGCCTTCCCACCTTTTGAATCCCAGGGAGACCTGAGCTACCTGTGAATAGGCCATCTTCCGGATGGGCGCCAGCTTCTCGGCGGGGAGAAACGGAAATAAACCCGGCAATGCATATCCCCCCGTTGTGGCAATGACATGGGTGAATGGTTTTTTTTCCCGGCCTTTCAGGAAATAAGCACCGTTTCGCCGGTGGACGGCAATGTCCCGGCAATTCAGGGAGATGTTCCCGCTGCCGATGTTCCTTTCAAGGGCATGGATCAGATTGCTTAACCCGTTCTCTGTAGAGAAGATTGCTTTGGTGGCTTTTT
>JAGYMR010000243.1 GCA_018400515.1 Tangfeifania sp. | reverse complement strand
ATGGGGCGGGTACCTCCAAAAAGCAGCACAATTCCGGGACTATACCGATTTTGATTACATTGATGAAAGCATGCTTCGAACCGGTGCGCTTTACCGGAACAATATCCTTGTAATCGCCCACGGTGAGATCATGGAACCTTCGGATGCCCAAATAATTGCTGACTGGATTAAAAACGGGGGACATGTCATCGTCATGGACATTCCGGCCTTCGAAAGCGTGGAGGTTACGCCCGAACCGGAACATATCCTTTTTGGCGAAAACGGAGCCGGAGAACGAAATCTGGGCAAAGGAAAAATAAGCCGGGTCAGCGGTTGGGACGGCCTTGCTACTGCCCTGGGAACTACCCTCGAAGAACTGAACCTCCCTGTATGCGATCTGAAAGAAGACGGCATTTTTGCTACACAAATTGAAAAAGACACCTGGCTTTTCCTCAATACCAACGAAGAATCAGCGGTTGTCCGGATCAACCTTCCCGAAGGCAAATTTGATGCCACCGTCAGGGCCGGAACCATCACAAAAGTAGACGTGGGTGATTAATCGATAAAAAAGCCAACAGAACCCACACATTTTTTCATGTGTTTGTGAAGTTACTTTTTTGAACTTAATTATCATGATAAAAAATGGAAATTTCAAGAAGAAACTTTTTAAATAAAGCAACTGCTGTGGGGGGAGCCGGAGTTATTGTTCCTTCAGTGGTTGCCGGATGTGACACAATCCCCGGCAGCAGTCAGGGTTCCCTAAGTATGGAGGGAGCCATCAGTGTAAAAGCGTATGGTGCTGAAGGAGACGGAAGCACCGATGATACCGGTGCCTTTCAGGCAGCCCTTGATGCTGCCTCCAAAGCCGGCGGGGGCATCGTGAGCGCCCCCACCGGTCAGTACCGCATCAACGGGAACCTGGTCATTCCCGGAGGAGTGACCCTCCAGGGAACTTACCGGGTGCCCCCGTGCAATAACACCGGCGAAACACAACCAAAACTGTACGGGGCTGTTTTACTGGCATATGCCGGCCGAGGCAATCCTGAAGGGAAACCCTTCATCCGGCTCCAAGGCAATATGTCCACCCTTACCGGATTCATCATCACCTATCCCGAATGGAGCCAGTCGGATGTCCCCCCGGTTCCCTACCCTCCCGCCGTTCTGGGCGAAGGGGGCATTGTGAATGCCGGTGTCACCGATTGCTGCTTCCTCAATACTTATGAAGCTATCAGGCTTGTTGCTGCCCACCGGCACCTGATCCGGAATGTGCACGGGTACCCCCACAAACGGGGCATCTATGTCGACCGCTGCGGAGATGTCGGAAGAATCGAAAACTGCCACTTCTGGCCTTTCGGCGTCAGTTACGACCCGGAGGATCCTTTCTGCAAATGGACCAATACCAATGCCGTGGCCTTTGAATTCGCAAAAACAGACTGGCATTATGTGCTGAATACCTTCTGCTTTGGTTATGGCGCCGGATATAAATTTTCCGAATCGGAACACGGGGCTTGCAACGGCAACTTCCTCGGAATCGGGGCCGACTGCTGTGAAAGAGCTGTGCTGGTGGAACAGGCGCAACCCTTTGGCCTCCTGATCACCAATGGGGAGTTCGTGGGCCGCTGGGGCAGCAAAACAGCCATTTGCATCGAGATCGGAAAATCAGTGAATTCAAAAATCAGCCTCACCAACTGCTCATTCTGGGGCCCCAATGACAAAATAATCGTTCAAAAAAGCCCCGATGCACAGGTAACTGCCAATGCATGCCATTTCGAAAACTGGGATGAACAAGCCATCCAGATTGATGAAGGCAA
Organism: Tangfeifania sp.; assembly: GCA_018400515.1. Next base: position 2,540 of record JAGYMR010000243.1, on the reverse strand, counting down.
AGCCATATTACAGGGGAATACCTTTATGAAAGAAAAACCGGCCATCCGGGTGGGGGCTAATGTGAAATCGGTCATCATCACCTCCAACCAGTCGGCCGGCGGACTCATCGTACAAAACGATGCCGGGAAACGAACCCTGATGGGTATGAATGAAAACCCGGTTGTTAACCAATAAATGCGGTATCTAAATCAAACGAGCATGAATTTTTTTTCTTTCTTTTTTACACTCCTTATCCTGTTTCTTCCGCTTTCAAACGGTGCCCTGCATCCTTCACAGGAGGGACCGCTGGCAGGAGAAAAACGAAATGCCGGAAATCCGGGCAAAGCTGCCGCGGCTGCCAGGAACATGTATTACACCTTTGGTGCTGGAGAGATTACCGACTCCATCGCCCGGCATTTCAAATCCCTCGGGGTAACCAGCATCGAAAGCTATGTCACATGGGAAACCTGTGAGCGCGAAGCAGAAGGCCGGTGGAACTGGTCGGAATGGGATCAAACGGTAAAGGTACTGAAGGACAACAACCTTAAATGGGTGCCTTTCCTTATCCTTGGCCCGGCTTACGCTACCCCCGACTGGTTCCGCTTAAGAAAAGACCATTATCCCTGCCGCTGCCTGGAGCATGGGCTGGATAACCAGGTGGAATCCCTCTGGAATCCCAACCTCCCCAAATGGATCGAACGCTTCCTGGAAGCATTCGCCGAAAGGTACAGAAACGCGGGGGTCATCGAATCGGTGCTTCTCGGCATCCAGGGGGATTTCGGAGAAGCAATCTATTCGGTTACCGGGGGACGGTGGACCTATCGCATTCCGGGCATATATCACAACCATGAAGGGTTCTGGTGCAATGATCCCTATGCACTGGCGGATTTTAAAAAATTTACCCGGCGGCAGTACTACTCCATTGATCAGCTGAACAAGGCCTGGGGAACGGAGTTCAAAAATTTCCACGAGGTGGACTTCCCCGGACGCAAGGATAAGCTGCGCGCTTTTTACAACCTGGTCCATTCCGGTGACCCGCAGGCCCGGCGCCGGTGGATCGATTTCGTGGACTGGTACCGGGCGGCCATGACCGAATGGTCCGACTGGTGGATGAAAACCACCCGCGACTTTTTTCCCGAAACCCCTATTTATCTGTGCACCGGAGGGAATGCCATCCCTCCCCATGGTTCCAACTTTGCGGAACAAACCAGGGTGGCGGCCAAATACGATGCCGGCATCCGGATTACCAACGAAGCCTCCTGGTATCCCGAAAATTTCTCCATTACCCGGTGGGTGGCCTCTGCCGGAAAACATTACAATACCTATTTCGGGTTCGAACCTGCAGGCCCTGAAAATGAAAAGGGGATCATCGCCCGCATATACAATGCCACAGCATCGGGTGCCAACCAACTGCACGACTATGCAGGGAATGTCACCCGCTCAGGATCCCGCACCGAAGTACAGCAGAAACATATCCAGTACCTGTACCATGTGGATAAACCCATCGTCCCCGTGGCATTGTGGTACCCCGATGTAACCCTGACCATTGAATGGGAGGACAAGCAGGATCCCGGGGCGGAAATCTATGCCGACCTGAATTACGTAGTCGAACTGGGCGACTACCTGCAAAAAGCCATAAAATTCCGGGACTATGCCGACTATGATTACATCGATGAAACCATGCTCCGCACCGGAGCCTTGGAACGGAATAAAATTCTTGTTATTGTACACGGGAGAATCATGGAGCCTTCCGATGCCCGGATCATTGCCGATTGGATTAAAAACGGAGGAGAGGCAATCGTTATGGACATCCCGGCATTCGAGAGCGTCGAGGCAACTCCGGAACCGGAACAGATCCTTTTCGGCAAAGCGGAAACCGGCCGGCGGGACATTGGTAAAGGCGCGATCGTTCGCGTCAATGGCTGGGATGGACTCGCAAAGGCACTCAGAGGAAAAATGGAACAACTCAGCATCCCGGTGTGTGACCTGAAACAGGACAGCATTTTTGCCACTCAGACAGGGCAAAAAGAATGGCTCTTTCTGAACAGTACCAGCGAATCCCGGGACATCGAAATCAACTACCCGGGAAACAAACACAAGGCAACCATCAAGGCAGCAACAATAACGGAGGTAAATCTGGAGGACTAAACAACTTTTCACATAAAACATGGGGCGTTTCAAAAAACCGAACGAAACGTTTTTCCTGAAACGAGCAGTGATTTTTTCAAATAAAAAATTTAAACATGAAAACAACCAATTTTTCCAGACGCCATTTTTTAGGCAAGGCAGCCACTGTTGGAGGAGCAGGACTTTTTGTTCCTGCCGCCATGAGCTGCGAAAAAGAAATTGAAAGCACAGATGCCGGAAGTATGGCAGGCATCTTCAATGTGAAAGACTACAACGCCAAAGGGGACGGAAAAACCGACGATACCTCGGCCATTCAGGCAGCCATGGATGCAGCAGGAATCGATGGAGGGAAGGTTTACATCCCCCCGGCAGAATACCTGGTCTCGGGAAGCCTGCAGGTTCCCCCGGGCGTATCGGTCGTCGGCACGGCCAA
>JAGYMR010000242.1 GCA_018400515.1 Tangfeifania sp. | reverse complement strand
GAAGAAACAAAAACCCCCAAACAAGCATCCCCGTAATATAAAAAGAAGAACGAATGAAACGAGCTTGTTTTTTTTAATACCAAAATGATGAAACGAGCATGATGCTAACATCACAAAATATTATGAATACAACCGACAATTTAAATAAAATGCTGGTATCCCTCGATCTGACAGAAATTGATGCAGAAATGATCCAGTATGCGGCTTTTTTCAGCCAGATCCTTGACTTTGAGCGGGTCTGTTTCGTTCATGCCATCCAGGCTTATGACCTGCCGGGCAAAGCAGATAAAAAGTTCCCGGAAATACATACATCGATCAGGGATACCATTGAAACTGAAATTGACCGCGTGGTTACCAGCCATTTTAAAAAGAGTACACAAACAGAAATCATCATTAAAACCGAAGAGGAGGATGCCGCCCGGGTCGTTCTTGAGATCATTGAAAAAAGAAAGATCGGCCTTACCCTTATCGGGCAGAAATACGGAACCGACCGGGAGGGGAAGTACGGCAAAAAAATTGCCCTTTCGACCCCCTCCGATTTAATGTTCATTCCGGAAAAACCACCAATCGCCGCAAAAAACATCTTGTGTGCCGTAGACTTTTCCGCGGAATCGGAAAACGCCTTCCGGAAAGCCCTTGAAATTTCCCGTGTAACCGGGGGCACCCTGACCTGTTTCTATATTTTTGATGCTTCCAAAAGTTATTTCCCGGCTACCACCACACAGACCAGTGCATCCATGAAGAAAAACGCAGAAAAAAAATTTGCTAAATACCTCCGGAAATTCGGGCTTTCGCCGGCCGGGACCAAAGGAGTGATCGACATTAACGACCGGTTAACCAGCCAGGCAAAAAAGTTGTATTCAAAAGCGGAGGAAACAGATGCCGACCTGATCATCATTGGTGCGAAAGGGCAGACTTCCTCGGTCACCAGTTTGCTGGGAAATGTCACGGAAAGCCTCCGGAGAATGGAAAAGGGCATTCCCGTTTTGATCGTAAAGAATCCCAAAAACAAAAAAAAGTGGCTGAAATTATAACCTTATAGGTTGTCAGAAAAATCCCTTAAAGCGAACTTCTTTTCACAAAACGAAAGGGACTCTTGATACGGCAAAAATGGCGTGTCAGGATCATTTCTGCCGCTGTCCGCCCGATCTCATCATGGTTGGTTCCGATGGTGGTAATCCCGTCTTCCAGAATCTCCTTGACCGGATTGTCATTATACGCCACCACCCCCACCTCTTTTCCGGTTTTCCATCCCCGCTGCCGGCAAATCTTAATAAACCGGTACAGGTCATCATCCGAAACAATTACATACGCCTCCCCTTTTTTAACATCAGCATTCCCAAGCTGGTCGATAACCGCATAATCCAACTCATGGACCTGGCAGAAGATCCGGAAACCCCGCATGATGTATTTCGAATAATACTGATTCATAGGAAAAACAAGGTTTATCTTCTGATATTTCCGGATAAGTTCAAGCCCCTGACCAAGCGCTGATTCAATATCTTTTTCATACTCCTGGTATACAATCGGATAATCTTTCAGTGATTCCAGATTCCGGTCCACCAGCAATACTTTATCCCGGGGAAGCCGTTTGATCACCCCGGCGATATCGGCATGCTCATTTTTAAAATGGGGCAGGATCACATAGAAATCGTAATTGGTCAGATGGTTGTCCACAATTTTTCCGAACCGGTCCAGATCGTAATTGTAAATAAATACATCCACGCTGGCCTTATTCCCGAGGGTATTAATAAAGGAATAATAGAGATTCCTTTTATAATTGCTCAGCTTATTGAAAATAAGTGCCACTTTCAACTGGCGGCTCACATTAGTCTGGTTTACATAATAACCTTTTCCGCGGACGGAAGTCAATATGCCCTGATTTTTCAGAAAAACATAGGCCTTCTCTACGGTGTCCCGCGAAAGAAGCAACTCTTCACTTGTTTCATTAATGGAGGGAATGCGCTGTCCCTGCTTAAAAATTCCGGATTCAATATCCGAAATCACAAGGTCCACCACTTGTTTGAACTTCGGAACCCCGGACTGATGGTTAATCTTCAAATATTCATTCATTGTGAACAAAGAATTAAACGACAAAAATAAAAACAGTTTTTAAAGAAAACCAGCTTTGCATAGATTTTTGGTCACCTCCCCTGCCAAAGGGAGGCACTGCAGAAAATTGAATCTGAATGATTTGGCCCTTCATTTCCCAAGAATTTTGATGGTTGTCCGGCGGTTCATTCTGCGCCCTTCGGGGGTTTGGTTGGTTGCTACCGGCCGGGTTTCGCCGTAACCGGCTGTTTTAAGGCGGGACTCCCTGATACCATGATTCCGGAGGTATTCAGCCACGGATTGTGCGCGCAGGATGGATAACTCCCGGTTCCTTCCGGTACTGCCCGTGTTATCGGTATGGCCCTGCACCTCCACGGCCAGACCGGGGTTATCCTTTAGAAATTCCACCAGCTTCATCAACTCTGGTTCCGAGGGTGGCAAAATGGAGAAAGAGTCGGTGGCGAAATAGATATTATGCAGGTTCATAACACTTCCTGCCTTCACCGGTTTCAACCGGATAATCCGTTCGTAAGGATCATAAAAGTTCCGCGGCTCCTTCAGAAAGAAAGCATCGGAATAGAAGAGGTAGCCGGTTTTTGAAACGGAGAGGGCATAATTGGCGCCGGCCGGGAGACAAAGCAAAAGCTCCCCGTTTTGGTCTGAACGGGCTGTACGCGGTTTCCGATGCGCATGTGTAAGGTCGTTCAATTCAATACCGGCCCGGACGGGTTTTCCGGAGAGGGAATCGACCACCCGGGCATAAAGATAGGTCGCCGGTTCAGGCCGGATGGAGGGATCCACCCTGAAAGTAAAAATATCGAGGCCGCTGTTTTCAGGGCGGGCAGAGGCAAAATAGGCTGTTTGACCGCTGGTATTGATGAAAAGCCCCTGTTCATCATTTAAGGTGTTCACAGGATATCCCAGGTTCTGGGGACGGGAAAACACCGTATCCGCACGCAGGGTGGCCATAAAAAGATCGGTCCCCCCCATTCCGGTGTGGTAATCGGAAGCAAAATAGAGGGAGGCATTGCTGGCATGCATGAAGGGGGAAATTTCATTTCCGGGGGTATTGATGCTATCCCCGGCATTCCGCAATTCTCCCCACTCCAGCCGTCCGCTGGCATTCACCCCCCGGCACTCCACCAGCCAGATATCCTTTTTCCCCTTTCCGCCCGGGCGATTGCTGGAAAAATAGAGCGTTCGTCCATCGGGAGAAATGGAGGGCTGTGCCTCCCAGTGCGGGGAATTTACGGGGTCCCCGGCATTCACGGGACGGCTCCAACACCCGTTCTCCTGCAATGCGTAATAGATATCGCAACTGCCCAGCCCGTCACGGCGGTTGCAGGCGGTAAAAAAAAGCATTTTCCCGTCACCGGATATACTCTGAGCCCCCTCGTTGCCACCCGTATTTAACTCCTCCAGGGCCCCGGCCGGGCCCCAGCCGGCCGAATCGGACACCGAAAAGTAAAAATCCTCCTGGGGAAGCCGTCCCGGCTCCTTCACCCGCCGGGTAAAAACAAGCTGCTGTTCATCCATGGTTAAACTGGGCCAGTATTCATCAAAAGAGGAATTGATATCCCCTGACAACCGGACCGGATTAAAATCCACCGGATTTTTCATGGCCTCCAGGGCAAACCGGCAACTGTTGATCCTGCGTTTCACCTCTTCAGCAACTCCTGACCGCCCCACGTCATTAGCAGGATAATTTTCAAAATGTGTCAGGGCCCGGCCATAATTTCCCATGGAGTAATAGATACGCCCTAAACGAAGTTCCACCAACTTGTTGTCGGTCAGTTCAGCGGCTTTCTCCAGATGAAAAAGCTCCTTCTCCCGGTTTTGCTCCTCCCGGTATATATCGGCGAGCAGCAAATGGGCATCGGTAAAAGCAGGATCCTTTTCCAATATCTTTTCACAGAAATTTATGGCCTTCCCATACGAATGCCGGGAAAAATGGTGATGCGCCTTTTCAAATAAACGCTCGCTTCTGCGGTTTTGCTGGGCAAAAGCGGATCCGGCCATCAACAAACAGAGCAGCAGGAAAAGCCATGATCTGATCCGGGCGGGAACCGGGCGGGAAACAGGAACTCTATGCAGGAATGTCTTTCGCATTTTTTTTCAAAAAAAAATATTTGCCCTTTTTTTGTATTTAAAATTTTTTCTAATTTGGCTTTAAATTCTTTAATCAGTCATTAGTTATATTTTTTGAATGTATCCTTTAAAATGAAACGAAAAGTACACAAAAAAAATTTCATGGAAGTCGATGGCTTCGAAAGAAAGAAAAAAAAGCATCCCGGTAAAAA
>JAGYMR010000241.1 GCA_018400515.1 Tangfeifania sp. | reverse complement strand
TATCCAGCGCAGTGGGATCGTCGTATATCGCCCGTGCATATCCCCAGGAATAAAAACGATACCAATTGGTTGTTTCACCGGGAGTTACCCCCACATCATCCAAACCGGCTTCCTGAAGTATGGGTGGTAACATTTTGATGAATTCCACCACCTGCTCACGGGGCCAGAAAAGATTGTAATCGTCACCCGCCCACGTGGTAAAGCCTTCCTGATTCCAGCGATACCAATCTTCGCCTTCGTTGTGCAGCGACAAATATTTTACAGGAAATTTTTCTTCTTCCTTTAAAAAGCGGACCCAGTCAATCATGTATTTCGCCAGCTCCTCTTTAAACCGGGGATCCAGATCCCTTCCCCGGTCATCCTTTTGTCTGGTCATAAATCCCGGTGGACCGTATAAAGTGGTAATGATTTGTAAATCGTCACCCCGCATCCGGGTCAGCTTAAGCCCCTCCCTGACAAAATAACGCATGTTCTCCGTGGTTCTTTCATGGTTGTAAGATCCATAGGGCTCTGTCTGATGATTGGCGCCAAGAAACATTTTGACCAATCCCACCTTCAAACCATCCTCTCCAAAAACGTGCGCTGTGATTTCCTGCTTCTGTTTCTCCGACAACAAGCTGAAACCACCGTATTCCTGTTTAAATTCATCGTAATTGTATGTATGGGCCGTTTCCACATAGTTAAAACCAAAACCGTCCCATTCACGCAAAGGCTCGTCAAAAAAAACGCCCGCCTTTACAGCAGTGAAGTCCAATGCCTGGGAATAACTGTTCAACGAAAAAAATGTCATTCCCAACAAAATAATAAAAGGATAAAAATAATTTGAGTTCATATGGCTGAAATTTTAGGCAAGATATAAAAAGGTATTCTAAAAATAAGACCTGACATAAAGGGTTCAAAGAAAAATGAACGGCAACGTTCCCGAAAACAGCCTCCGGCCGAATGGTGAATAATCGTGAATTAATGAGGCCAAAAAGGTTTGATCGTCAGACTGTAATTCCGCACCCCGGGCATCACCCGGTATTTTTGCAGTTGCCGGCGGGCCGTTCCTCCCACGCCGGTTACTTCATAATCCACATTCAGTATATTCACCGGAGCTTCCTGCAGTTGATAAGTGTACATGGCCCGGTCGAGGTTGTCGGTGCTGTATTTATGCAGACTGAAATTCAATGCTTTATCACTTTGAACCAGCAGTCCCCTGCCCTTCTCATCCTGAACCTTCAGCCAGCGTACATCGGTCCGGTTGCCGTAATCCTGCGGGATGATGTAGGGCACATACATTGCATCGGCAGACGACCGGTAAACAGCGATCTTCGCTCCCGTTTTCCGGTCGGGATACGTTTCAAACGGACCGCGTCCATACCATTCCACCTCACTGAACGTTTTGGGCAGTTGAAATTGCATGCCAATCTTTTGAAACATGTCGGGCATGGGACCGTGCGGGATCACTTCCTGCTCCAGATGAAGGGTGCCGTCACGCATCACAGTCCATACCTCATTGCGCTCAAAGCCTGAGGTGGTCTGACCTGTCATCATTTTCACTTTCGGATCTGCCGAACCATGAGAAAAAGCTGCAATTTTTACTGTGACCGAATTTTCTGTCTTCTCCACAGAAATTTCATCCACCTCAGAAACCAGGTCACGCATTCCCAGCGTACGAAGCTGGTTGTCAATGCTGCGTCCCAGTCCGGGCGTATAATTACGCTGACTAAACTGCCCGCTCCCCCACGGGTCAATGTCATTGGCCAGCGGTGCCCGCCAGACATTGAATGCCGGTCCGCCTTCCAGATAATCCCTGCCATTCACCTGAAGCGACTTGAACTGACCGGTTTTCTTATCGATTGTATACTCAAATCCTTCGCCTTCAATGATTATCTCTGATTCATCCTCAAGATACCCGATCGCGGTCACACTTTCAGATGCCTCACTCTCTTCCATATATTCAGAAAGCACAAACTGCTCCCAGGCAACCTCATGCCCGGCATCAGCCCAACTGTTTTTTTCTTTCAATTGAAAAGAGACCAAAAGAATCCGCTCTTTACCCGGTCCGGTTTTTTCTGCTTCATCCAGCGGAACATCCACCTCTCTCCACTGCTGCGGGGGCAGGTCAATATCCAGATCTCCCTGCTTAACCGTCTTGCCATTCTCCGTCAGCTGCCATGTCACAGCCAATTCACCCAGGTTTTTGAAATGGTGCCGATTGGTGATTTTAAGCAATCCTTCCTCCGGATCGACCATTTCAACGCCGACGGGCTGTCCCGATTTTTTGATCTGATAAATCTCCGGCTGAACCATCCGATCGGGCCAGATGATGCCATAAGTGCGTCCGCCCAGACCAACGGCAAAAAATTCATCACCAATGGAATCCTGTTCAAAATCAAGTGCCAGAACAGCCTCTTTGGAATTTGATTTTAATTCATCCAAAGAAACGGCTCTGTCAAAAATCCTGACCTCATCGAGGACCATTTTTGACATTCGCCCCGAATACTCACCCTGATCCTGGGTATCGGCTTCGCGGCCCAGGCAAAGCGGGAAAGGCGTATGGCTGATATTTCCGGAAAATTTTGTTTGCGCCACCAATTCATCATCCACAAAAAGATGAAGTTCTTCCCCGTTACAGATCCCGGCCACATGATGCCAGTTATCATACCACGTATCATTCACCTTCCACCTGGCAGAAATGCGCTTTCCGCTGAAGATGTAAAACTCAAGGCTTCCGGGCGAATCCATCCGGATGCCATACTGAGAGCTGCCTTTGGTGATAAAAGTGTTGGGTTGCGGAATTTTTGAAGGCTGGATCCAAAAACCGACCGACAGCTCGTTGCCGGTGATGTCAAGATCCGGATCACGGTAGAACTCCACCCAGTCGTCATGACCGGAAAACTTGAGTCCCCGCCCGTTTTTTCCGGCCGTGAACACAGGCCGCCCCATGATCTGACCGTCGTTATTATTTGGTGACAAATCGGGGACAATCCAACGGGACGTGAAAATTCCCGGACTGATCCAGTCCCAAATGGCACCGCCGGTAAGACGCGGGTATCTCCAGATCAGATCCCAGTACTCATCCATGCCCCCCAATCCGTTTCCGGTGGCAGCTAAATATTCATCCATAAACGAGGGCCTCCGGTCTTCGGGAGGCAGTATTTTTCCTTCGGCCAGATTTTTCACCTGATAAGGGATCCAGTAGCGCGGTCCGACTAAGTCTTCATACGGGATATAAAACGTATTTCCTCCATACATCCAGGCCGGGCGACCCGGATCGATTTCCTTACCCGTCCTGATCACCTCGTTTATATTAAACCCGCTACCCGATTCATTTCCGGCACTCCACATCACCACCGAAGGATGATTGCGGTCGCGGTAAACCAGCTTGCGGCTGCGATCGCGGTACATTTCAGTCCATGCCGGATCGTCCGATAAATATTCATTCTGATGGGCTTCGTCACCCACTTCCGCCACAATGTACATTCCCAGTTCATCAGCCATTTCCAGATACCCGGGTGAGGGGGGATAATGACACGTACGCACACAGTTGATGTTAAACCGCTTCATGATCAGCAGATCTTCTTTCAGTGTTTCCGGCGGAACCGCCTGTCCGTGCGCCGGATGATGCATGTGACTGTTCACCCCGTTAAACTTAACAGGCACTCCGTTGATCTTCAATATATTGTTCGTGAGTTCCACCTCCCGGAAACCCAGCTTTTGTGTAAAAGCCTCCAGCGTTCTGCCATCCCGGTCTTTCAGATGAAAAATCAAAGTATAAAGGTTGGGATATTCGGCAGACCACTTTTCGGGGTTTTCAACCCCGGAGGAGAGGGTTACCTTTTTTTGTGCACCACTTTCCGTTTGAACAGGAAACGACGAAATTCCGCCATTTAAAACAGACTGATTCCGTTGATCGAGCAGATCAATCTCAAGGGTACAGACCGATGCGGATTCACCGGCATTTCGCACGTCCGCCTCCACCACCAATACCGCATCACGGTATGCTTCGTCCAAATCGGTAACGACATAAAAATCGTGGATGGATGTTTTGGGCAGGGCATAAAGTTTTACGTCGCGATAGATGCCCGACAGCCGCCACATATCCTGATTCTCCAGGTAAGAACCGTCAGAAAACCGGATGACCTGTACCGAAAGGTCATTTTCTCCGGATTGTATGAATGGGGTGATGTTATATTCCGCCGGCTCAAAGCCCCCCTGGTTATACCCCACTCGCTTTCCGTTCAACCATACGTATGAAGCCGATTTGATTCCCTCAAAACGCAACATCACTTCCTTATCTTTCCAATCAGAAGGAATTTCGAAAGTGCGTTTGTAGCACCCGGTGGGATTGTAATAATCCGGAATGTTGGGCGGA
>JAGYMR010000240.1 GCA_018400515.1 Tangfeifania sp. | reverse complement strand
ATAAAATATTATGAGAAATTAAAAAAGGAAACGCCCGTTCAAATGGGTGAGTTGTCAGCTATTGAGGGAATTGGCCCTAAAACGGTAAAAGCTTTATACAGAGAACTCGGAATAAAGAACATAAAGGAGTTAGAAAAAGCTGCCAAAGAACATAAAATTTCCTCTCTTCCCGGTTTTGGCTGATGCCATCGTTAAAAATTAACCGGGTGCCGATATCAGGCAACACCCCCCATGAAATGCTCTCATAGTGGGTGTTCAGTTCGGTAAAAACAACCATGTGGATGTTGGCATTAAACGTGGCCCCCAAATGTGACACCAGCCTTAACCTGTCGGATATTTTTGTTCCGGCAGCCACCCCTGCACTGATCAGGTCCAGACCAAGCTGAGGCATTACAAACGTTCCTTCTTCTGGTTTAAATTTAAAGTCACGCGGCGGAAGAATCTGAATGCCGTGACCAGTGAAAAACCCCACCGAAACAGGTTTCTCCACATTGATCCTGTAATTTTTCGTTTGCATGATCAACCCCAGCGAACTCCAATTTTTCCCCTCGGATGGATAATTATTGGTCCAAAAATATTTTCCGATGCCAATGTCCTTCACCCTGACTTTGTCGATCGACCATCCCCTGTGGGGCAAATGGATGATGAATGCCAACAGCACCATGGCCAAAATAAATAAATGTTTTGATCTTTTCATTTTCCCGGTTCCTTATGATTTAATTTTGTATTTAACAGGATTCTGGCTGCCAAAATAGTGATTTGATTTAATTTATGAGGAGACCGGAAGGAAAAGAATACCATTATTTTTTCCCTATTTTTTTTCGATATTGGGCTAATGTGTTGAAAAACAGTGTTTTGGTTGTTGTTTTTTTCCGGTTTTTTCAAAAGGGATGCATCCAATGAAATCCTTATATTTGAGATTATGAAACAAGTTTTTTAAATAGTTTTCTATCGTACATAAATGGATTGTTTCCCGATGAGAAAGTTCAGCTACACCTTTGGATCCTCGTATGATCGCTTCATGTACCTCCTGGAGAAATTTTTTCTCCGGAAACGGAGGGCACGGCTAATTTCCGGGCTGTCCGGAAAAGTGCTCGAGGTGGGGGTGGGGACCGGCGTCAATTTTGAACATTACCATAAGGAAGCCGTGCTTACGGGCATTGAACCTTCTCCTTATATGCTGGTCCGGGCGGAGAAAAAACGGGATTTGTTGCTTTTCCCCGACCGCATTTCGCTTCACAACCTGGGCTGCGGTTCACCGGAAATGGAGCAATTGATCGCGCCTGAATCGCTCGATGCCGTGGTTTGCACGTTGGTGCTCTGCACCATCCCGGAGCCGGAAACGGCCCTGTCCAATTTTATGAAATGGCTCAAACCGGGAGGACATCTGCTGGTCATGGAACATATCCGCTCCCATAACCGCGTTTTTGCCAAAGTTCAGGATGTGCTCCGGCCGGCCTGGGAGAAGATCGGGGAGGGGTGCCAGCTCAACCGGCCTACCGATAAAATACTCGCTGAATCGGGATTCCGGCTCCTGAGGGAGGAACGGTTCAATATCGGAATCCCTTTCTATGAAGCGGAATATCAAAAACCGGAGGGCCCTGTTTAAACGGGGGGGCTTTGACAGGAACGGGTTAAATGGTAAAGCAACTATTTTTTTCATTCGCTCATTTGTGTTTATTTTAACGGGAACTCATGTAACTCGCATAGAATTTATCATTATTTTAAGGGAAAAAAGTTCGTGGGGTGTAAGGGATAAGACCCCTTTGAAAAGAGATTTTTTTTTAATGAGTTATATTCGAATAAACAAATATGGAAAAGATTACCATTACCCTTGTTCAACCCGGCATTGCCTGGGAGGATAAAGCCACCAACCTGGAGAGATATTCCAAAATGCTCAACCAAGCAGGACCGGCGGATGTGATCGTTCTCCCGGAGATGTTTACCACGGGCTTTTCGATGCAGCCCGAAAAACTGAAGGAACCGATGGACGGACAATCAGTCCGTTGGATGAAACAAATGGCACAGGAGAAAAATGCGGCCGTTACCGGCAGCCTGATCATCGAAAGCGGGGGAAAAGTGTTCAACCGGTGCGTCTGGGTGCATCCGGACGGGACAACTGAGACTTCCGATAAGCGGCACCTTTTTACCATGAGCGGGGAGCACCAGCATTATTCGCCGGGAAATGAAAAAACCGTGGTGGAATTCCGGGGGTGGCGGTTTTTTCCGCTTATTTGCTATGACCTCCGTTTCCCGGTGTGGAGCCGTAACGAGGAAAACTACGATGTGCTCCTTTACCTGGCCAACTGGCCGGCACCCCGCCATAACGTATGGAAAACCCTCCTGCAGGCTCGGGCCATCGAAAATCAATCCTATGTCCTGGGCGTTAACCGGGTGGGAACGGACGGGAACGGCCTGAATCACCTGGGGGATTCCGCCTGCATTGACCCCAAAGGGAATGCCTCTTTTCTTGGGAACAGGGAAACGGTGCGCTCCTTTGATTTGTCCATGCCCGGCCTCCGGCGGTTCAGAGAGAAATTCCCGGTGCTGAAGGACAGGGACAATTAAAAAAATTCTTGCAAAAGAACGGGAATTCTTTTATTCTTGTATTTTGAATTGCAAACGTCAAACGATCGTCTATGGTTCCGCTCTCTTTCCGTGAAATCGCTGACCGGCTGAAAAAAACCGAACTCCCCGAAACCGACCTGGTCATTGGCATCGGTTCCGGAGGAATCGTGCCTGCCAGTGTGGTGGCCTTCCATTTAAATGCCGAACTCCGGGTAATGGTGCTTAATTACCGCGATGAGATGAATAATCCACGCTATGAGGCCCCCCGGGTCCTGAAAAATCCCCCGATGGAACTGGAGGGAAAACGGATCCTGCTGGTGGATGATGTCTCCGTTTCCGGCAAAACCATGAATAAAGCCCTGGAACAACTGAAGGGACTGAATGTAAAAACGCTGGCCATGAAAGGGAAAGCGGATTATGTGCTTTTCCCGGAAATCAAAGCGTGCGTGAACTGGCCATGGAAACCCTGACAAGGATGGCGGCCGGGGGCTTCTCCTATGAGTGAAAACAGAAACAGGCCATTTCGTATAAGACAGAAAGAATGCGAATATAACGATTCAACAGATGCGGGAATTTTTAAAATATTGCCTTGTTGCGGTCAGTATTTTTCTGGGGGTTCCCCTTCATGCACAAGATGCTTTAACCCAAGACTTCCTGAAAACGTATTACTCGGTCGATGATGGCTTGTCACAAAGCGAAGTCACCGCCATCTTTGAGGATAAATACGGCTTCATGTGGTTTGGTACGCGCGGGGGACTGAACCGTTTTGACGGCTATGAATTTACGCATTTTAAACCGGAACCGGGCGGGAAGAACGGGCTTCAGAACCCTTCCGTCGAATGCCTGTACCCCGACAGCAAAGGAAATATCTGGATTGGTACCAAATCGGGCGGGATCAGTATCTATAACCTCCTGAAGTCCGGATTTACGGATCCCGACTCCCTTGCAGCGCTGTTTCCGAACCGCATTGTGGCTTTTTACGAGGATTGCTGGGGACATTACTGGATCGGCAGCTGGGGAAATGGCGTTTATGAATATGATCCGGAAACCGGAAAGATCGCCCATTACCTGAACAACCAGAATGTCAGCAGCATTCTTCAGACCCGGGACAGCATTGTCTGGCTGGGCAACAGCAATGGGCTGAGCTACAAAAAACCGGGGACGGAGGAGCTGATCAATGTGCCCTTGCACCCGGCTTATCATGAAGTTACCGATATCATCGAAGTCCCTTCCGATTCCACTATCTGGCTGGTTGGCTGGAACGTGGGACTGACCAAACTGAACTACAGCAACGGGTCCTTTGAAAGGTATAATCTGGATCCGGGCAAAAATTTCATTATTAATACCTATTCCCTGCTCAAAGACGATGAGCAGCATCTTTGGGTTGGTACCTGGGGAAACGGGCTGTTTAAATTTGATCTTATCTCCGGAAAAAGATCCCGGGTATCCTTAACCCCCCCGGGGGAAGCGCCAAGCTCCCTTAAGTACAGCATCATTCTTGACATCTTTCGTGACAGTACCGGCGATTTCTGGATCGGGACCGACGGAGAGGGCATCGTGAAATTGTCGTCCAACATCAAATTCCGGACATTGTCCTCCTATGAGCCGGATATCGGAACCTCCTGGCACGTGAATTCAGTGTATGCAGGGCCCGGCGATGAGTTGTGGATGGGAATCCGCGGAGGGGGACTGGTGGTTACCGAAGATAAGGTGAATTTTGAGAAAATCCCCGTAATCATGGGGAATCAGGGAAGAGATATAAGAATGAAGGAAACCCTTTATGACCTGTATCGCGATGCGGAAGGACATTTCTGGGCCGGGCTGAACC
>JAGYMR010000024.1 GCA_018400515.1 Tangfeifania sp. | reverse complement strand
AGAAAGCATCAGCAAAAAAGTGCTGGAACGCAATGAAGCGACCATTGCCGCTGCAGGGGAAAAATTGCTGGAACCGTTTCCCGGGGAGCCCGAATATATTCTGGAAGATACTAAAACCCTGGAGCCGGGGGCGTCGCTCAGCCTCTCTTTTGAAAGGGCCGGGTATGCGGTTTCCTGGTTATCTGCCAGGATCACTGCGGAAAACAGGCCCCAGGCATTGCGGTCAACCGTGCTTGCCATTTCATTCGACGGGGAGGAAACGGTCTGGATCCCGGCGGGAGAGTTCTTTGGTACCGGTTACCGGATCTTTCCTTCACAAACCTGGAATACCTCCGTTTCTGAGGAGGGATTGATGGAATCATACTGGCTGATGCCTTTCAGGGAGAAGGCTGAAATTTCCTTTGTGAATCATGGCAATGCCCCGGTGGAGCTGGAGGCATCGGCCGGCTTTGATCAATACAAATGGGGACCGGCAAGCCTCTATTTTGGTGCCGCATGGCACGAATATTACAAGATCCATACAGCTAAGGATCCGGAGCTTGAAGGCGATGCGTGGCACTTCGACGTGAACTATGTGGATATCGACGGACAGGGGGTTTATGCGGGGGATGCTGTTACCATCTTTAATACTGCCGGAGCCTGGTGGGGGGAAGGTGATGAAAAAATATTTGTCGACGGGGAAGATTTTCCCTCCTTTATTGGAACAGGGAGTGAAGATTATTACGGTTATGCCTGGTGCAGGCCCGAAAAGTTCAGCCACCCGTTTATTGCTCAGCCCACCGGTGCAGGAAATTTACAGCCCGGAATGTCTGTCAATATGCGTTATCGCGGGTTGGATGCTATTCCCTTTCAGTCTGAGATAAGTTCCAACATCGAGTTGTGGCACTGGGCTAAGACAACCATTAATTATGCCCTCTCCTCCTTTTGGTATGCACGGCCGGGCTTTGAGACCAATGTGCAACCCGATGTTGATGGAGTCCAGAATCCTGTCGGGCTGAAGCGTTCGGATATTTATCCTCCTGAAGTGAGTGAAAATGGTAAAATGGAGGGGGAACACCTGGAGGTGCTGTCGGTCGATTCGGGCACGGCCTCTGCACAGGCGGGAAATTTCGGCTGGAGCGGTCAGAGCCAGTTGTGGTGGAGAAACGGCGAAAAAGGGGCTGCATTAAGGGCCCGCTTTATTCTGGACGAACCGGGCCGGTACAACGTGTCGGCCATCCTTACCAAAGCTCCCGATTATGGAATTGTCCGGCTTTTTCTGAATGAACAGCCGGTAAAGGAATTCAACGGTTTCAACGACGGAAAGGTGGTTACACAGGAGGTTGCCCTGGGTACCCACCGCCTGAATGCGGGTGAAAATGTTTTGTCGCTCAAAATCCTTGGGGCGGATGATCGTGCCCAACCGGGAAATATGGCCGGAATCGATGTGTTAACCTTTCAAAAATTACAGTGAGCCGGGTCCCGGAATTCTCCGGAGCTTGACCGGTTTTTTTTCAGACACCTGTGGGATGTCCTGGTCTGCTCCCCGGAACAAAATTTTTCGGGGCGGTGGTTATTGCCTGAGAAGCACCGGTTTTTTCCGTTTTGGTCATGTTCTCCTTCCACACAGGGAGGAGGCCTGCCCAAAGATCAGTCGTAACGGTGCTTTTTCGCATCGTCCCCGCATTCCTCGTCGTAAAATAGGCCTTTTTCGTATTGCTGCAAGGCACGGAGGCTCATCCCCATGTTTGAGAACCCACCGTCGTTGAAGAGGTTTTGCATGGTGACTTTTTTGGTCAGGTCCGAGAACAGGGTGATGCAATAATCGGCACACTCTTCGGCCGTGGCATTTCCCAGCGGCGACATCCGCTCGGCAAAGTCAAGCAGGCGGTCAAATCCTTTCACACCACTTCCGGCCGTTGTCGGGGTGGGCGATTGTGAAATGGTGTTGATCCGCACCCGGCGTTCCCGCCCGTAAATGTATCCGAAACTGCGGGCAATCGATTCAAGCAGCGCTTTAGCATCGGCCATGTCATTGTACCCGAAAAAAGTGCGCTGTGCCGCCACATAAGATAAAGCAACCACCGAACCCCACTCATTGATGGCATCCAGCTTCCGGGCCGTTTGCAAAACTTTGTGAAACGAAACAGCCGAAACATTGAGCGTCTTCTCGAGGTAGTTGTAGTCCAGATCACTGTAATGCCGTTCCTTCCTTACATTGGGGGACATGCCGATGGAGTGGAGGACAAAGTCGATCTTTCCCCCCAGTACCTCCATGGATTTCAGAAAGAGTTGATTCAAATCATCCAGATTGGTTGCATCCGCAGGGATGGCAATGGTGTTTAACTTTTCCGCCAGCTTCTGGGTTTCGCCCATCCGCATGGCCACAGCGGTATTTGTAAGCGTAAGGGTTGCACCCTCTTCGCTGGCACGCTCCGCGGCTTTCCATGCAATGGAATCAGGGTTTAATGCACCAAAAATGATCCCTTTTTTTCCTTCAAGTAAATGGTAGCTCATGGTGTTGTAAAAACATTGTTTTGACCTGCAAAGTTAATTCAGTTTAAATAAATCCGGAATTTGCGGGGAAAAATCACCCGCTCAACCAATAATTTAACCTTTAAGTCAGAATATTGTTCGCAATTTTTTTGTTTCAGAAAAAATTCAAAAAAGCAACCCCCTTGACGCACACTGGGTGGTTTCCCTTTGGCAGGGGCTTTTTTATGCGGTGTGTTATTTTTATCTGAACTCATTCCAGATAAGTTTGCAAATTAAAAAAATCCGTCTATATTTGCGCAGAAACAAAACCGGTATAAAATGGATTTCATTTTCAGAAATACTCAAAGGAGCGCATGGGGTTCTGCCTGTGCCACCGGATTCATTTTGCCGTCGGGTTTTATGTTTATGCGCTAGCCTTCATTCAGTGAATCACCATTGAGTGGAGGCCCTTTCGTTTCAGCGTTAAATCATTTTTTGTCTTATTATTCAATCATTATTCATGTCGGATAAAGTCATTCGTTTTGGTGGAAGCCACCTAAACGATATTAAATCGATCAAAAATTTATGTGCCTTTTCCAGAAAGGACGGTGGCCGGGCATTCATTGTTGTTTCGGCTGCACCAGGGATTCTGGAGACCATTGGCCGGGGATTGGCCCGGGTATTTTCTGCCCGTCCTGCCGATGCCGTTAGTCAGTTAGAAAATATTTTCCGTGAAATAACCGGGCAGGAACCCACCGGGCGCTACCGGGAACTTTCCGGTGCCTGCGGAAATTTATTCCGTGGGATTGCGCTCACAGGGGATTATTCCAATGCACTAAGGGACCAGGTAAAAAGTTTCAGTGAAAAACTGACAGCAGAACTGTTGCGGTTTCGGTTGCAGGAGGCCGGAATTTCCGGGGCGCTTCTTTTTCCTGAGGAGATCCGTCTCCGGGTCACTTCCGATTATGGAAATGCCACCTATTTATCTGTTGATGCCGAGGAGATTGAAGAGCTTCCCAATGGTTTTTATCTTGTTCCGGGCTCGTATGGCGTGACCGGCAGCGGCAAACCGGCCCGTGCCGGAGAGACGGCTGCTGACTATACGGCGGCGTTCCTGGCTTACTCCCTGGGTGTTGAAAAACTGGATTTGTGGGGGCTTGATTCCGATTTTCGACGTGCAGATCGTGCCATTGTTCCGGGATCTCCCCGGATCGGACAGTTAACCTATGCGGAAGCCAGTGAGCTTGCCTATTTTGACCATTATTCGCTTCATCCGCGGACTGTTGAGCCACTCGAAGCGGAGCACATTCCGGTTGTGGTTGCCGATACCCGCACGGGCGCAGGAACCGCGGCTACCATTATCAATACGGAGACATCTGTTGAACCGCAGGTAGTTAAAAGTGTGGCCTGCAGCGACGATATTTCCCTGCTCCGTCTGAGCGGTCCGGGGGTGGGGCTTAAACCCGGGATTCTGGCAAAAATTACTTTCCTGTTGAAAGAGGCCGGGATCAATATCAAATCGGTCATTACTTCCCAGATCTCCATTAACCTGATTCTTGGGAAGAAGGACGGAAAAAAGGCGCTTCAAATGGTACAACAGCCCGGCTTCCCATCCGTCAGGGAGTTATCGGTCGTTGAGGATGTATCCCTGATTGGCATTGTCGGGCATGGGATGCAGCAAAATTACGGGGTTTCTGCCCGCATTTTTTCCGCTGTTTCCCAAAACCGGATCAACGTGCTTCTGAGCGGATCCGGAGTTTCCGACCTGGTGAGTTACCTGGTGGTCCGGGAAAAGGATAAAGTGCGCAGTGTACGGGCAGTTTATGATGCCTTTTTCAGTCCTCCTGCTTATGCTGGCCGGGAGCCAGAATTCATGCCGGCCGTTGACAGGAAGGCAGACATTCATTGATCATTCACTAAAAAAGTAAAAAAATGGATACAAAAAAGTTAAAATTTGAAACATTGCAACTTCATGCCGGGCATGAACCGGATCCAACCACCCACTCGCGGGCGGTACCCATCTATCAAACGGCTTCGTATGTTTTCAACGACGCGGAACATGCTGCAGACCTTTTTTCGCTGAAAGCCTTCGGGAACATTTACACGCGGATCATGAATCCGACCTCCGATGCTTTTGAACAGCGGATGGCTGCCCTGGAGGGCGGGGTGGCTGCTTTGGCCGTTTCTTCAGGCCATGCGGCCCAGTTCATTGCCTTTAATACCCTGTTGCAGGCGGGGGACAATTTCGTGACTTCCCCCTATTTGTATGGTGGATCATACAACCAGTTTAAAGTCTCTTTCGGGCGCCTCGGGATCGAAGCCCGCTTTGCGGAAGACCTGACCGTTGAAGCATTTGAAAAGCGGATCGATGAAAACACCAAAGCCCTCTATTTTGAGACCATTGGAAATCCGGGGTATGTCATTCCCGACTTTGATGCATTGGGAGCACTGGCCAAGAAGCATGATATTCCGCTGATCGTGGACAACACTTTTGCTGCGGGGGGGTATCTTTTCCGGCCCATTGATCATGGCGCAGACATTGTGGTGGAATCGGCGACCAAGTGGATTTGCGGACATGGCACCAGCATCGGGGGAGTAATTGTCGATGCAGGGACCTACAACTGGGGAAACGGGAAATTCCCCGGGTTTACCGAACCTTCCGAGGGGTACCACGGGATGAAGTTCTGGGATGTTTTCAACTTTGACTGTCCCTACGGAAATATTGGTTTTATCGTTAAGGCGCGGGTAGAGGGGCTGCGCGACTTCGGACCGGCGATCAGTCCGTTCAATTCGTTTCTGTTGCTTCAGGGGCTTGAGACCCTGTCGCTCCGTCTCAACCGCCACGTGCAAAATGCCCTGGCCCTGGCTCAATGGCTGGAGAATCATCCCAAGGTGGAAAGCGTCAATTATCCCGGGCTAAAAAGCAGTCCCTCGTACGAAAATGCCCGGAAATACCTTACCCGTGGTGCCGGCGCTGTTCTTTCATTCATAGTTAAGGGAGACAAGGCGGCCGCCAACAAAGTGGTAAACAGCCTCGAACTGGTCAGTCACCTGGCCAATGTAGGGGATGCAAAAACCCTGATTATTCAGCCTGCAGCCACCACCCATCAGCAACTTCCGGATGAAGCCCAGATCGCTGCCGGGGTTTTCCCTGCCCAGCTTCGCGTGAGTGTGGGACTGGAACACATCGATGATATCATTGGTGACTTTGAACAGGCACTGGAGAAGGTGTGAAAGCACTGATGAACAGCGGGTTGGTTTTTGCTGATTCCTGAAGGCAGGTCTGAACCGGAAAAAAATGAAGTATTAACCGAAGATTCATGAAGTTCATGAATCATTAAAAAATAACGAAGATGCCGTTAAACATTCCCGATCAATTGCCGGCCATCAAAATGCTGGAGAAAGAGAATATTTTTGTGATGGACGAAACGAGGGCGATTCATCAGGACATTCGTCCGTTAAAGATCATCATCCTGAATTTGATGCCACTGAAGGTAACCACCGAAACCGATTTGCTCCGGTTGCTGTCCAATTCGCCGTTGCAGATTGAAATTGATTTCATGAAGATGCGGGGGCATACCCCCCGGAACACTCCGCCCGAACACATGGAGCAGTTTTACCGGAATTTTGATGAATTAAACGGACAAAAATACGATGGAATGATCATCACCGGGGCACCGGTGGAGCTCCTTCCTTTTGAGGAGGTCACCTACTGGCAGGAGATGAAGGAGATCCTTGACTGGGCAGAACACCATGTTTTTTCAACATTGTTTATTTGCTGGGCTGCACAGGCGGGGTTGTACCACCATTACGGGATTCCTAAGTACCGGTTGCCGGAAAAGATGTTTGGTGTGTTTGAACATACCCATTTGCATGAGGCATTGCCTATTTTGCGGGGGTTCGACGATGTGTTTTATATGCCGCATTCCCGCCATACAGAGGTCAGGGCCGAAGACATTGAAAAAGCGGAGGGTCTGCAGATCATTGCTCAATCGGCACAGGCCGGCGTGGCCATTGTAAAAGCCAAAAAAGGTCGGCAGCTTTTTGTCACAGGACATGCGGAATATTCCCGCCATACGCTCGACAGTGAATATAACCGCGACCTCGAAAAGGGGCTCCCGATCCGGCTGCCGGTGAATTATTACCCGGGCGGTGATCCTTCAAAAACCCCGGAAATGCGGTGGGGTTCCACAGCCAACCTGCTGTTTTCCAACTGGCTCAACTATTACGTATACCAGCAAACGCCCTATAATTTGGAGGAGATCTGTTGAATATCCCGGAATATGCGGAGTTTCCTTTTAAAAAAATGGTTTGTTCAGCTGTTTACCGGCAAACAGCTTTTTACCCCGGGGAGATTTGTTGAATATCCCGAATAATTGAGCGGGATCTGGTTTTATTTCTCCCCGGTAAAGCTTAATTTTGAAAAAAATTGAAAAAGAAATGACCATGAAGAAAATAGCAGTTGTATTAGCAGGAAACGGCGTTTATGACGGCGCCGAAATTCATGAATCCACCCTGACTTTGTTGGCTATTGCCCGTAAAGGAGCTCAATATCAATGTTTTGCTCCCGATGTTGCGCAGTACCATGTGATCAACCACCTGACGGGAGAGGAGATGCCTGAAGAGCGGAATGTACTGGTGGAAGCGGCCCGCATCGCCCGGGGCGATATAAAACCTTTGTCGGAATACCAGGCCGGTGCATTTGATGCCATTGTTTTTCCCGGTGGATTCGGGGCGGCAAAAAATTTATGCACCTTTGCTTTTGACGGTGTCGATTGCCAGGTGAATCCGGACGTGGAGAAAGCAGTCAGAGATACCATTGTGGCTGAAAAACCAGTGGGAGCACTCTGCATCTCCCCGGTGTTTGTGACCAAAATCCTTGGGGATGTGAAAGTGACCATCGGACAGGATGAAGGCACTGCCCGGGGCATTCAAAAAATGGGAGGGATTCATGAAAATACCACCCAGGGTGAAATTGTCGTTGATGAAAAATACAAGGTGATCACCACTCCCTGTTACATGCTGGATGCCAGTATCGATCAGATTGCAGACGGTACCGAACGGGTGGTTGAAAAAATTCTTGAAATGGTTTAAAGTGAATCCTGTACCCTACATCGATATCCACACCCATAAAACACAGGGGGAGGAACGGACGGTTATTGTCCGGAATTTATTCCCCGGTGAGGAAATTTTTGCCTTTACCGGCCGGAATTTTTATTCTGTCGGATTGCATCCCTGGAAAACCGGGCCGGAGGAAGAAAACAATCCGTTGCTCCAGATAATGGAAGATGCACTGGAATTGGACCATGTCATCTTAGTGGGTGAGTGCGGCCTGGATAAAGGGGTTGAAAATGATTTTGATGAACAATTGCGGGTTTTTCAAGCGCAGGCCTTAATGGCCGAACAGTACCAGAAGCCTTTATTGATTCATTGTGTAAAAGCCTACAACGAGATTATCCGGGTTTATAACCGGTTGCATCCCAGGGTCCCCTGGATTTTTCACGGTTACAGTGCCAATATCGAGATCTCCCGGCAACTGGTTCCCCGAAATGTTTTTTTTTCGTTCGGCGACACTCTTTTTAAGAAAAATGCCAAAACCCTTGATTCCTTCCGGTTTATTCCGCTGGAGCAAATTTTTTTTGAAACGGACGAATACGAGGGGCATGTGGAGGAAATTTACCAGCGGGGGGCTGCACTGAAAGGGTTGCCCCTTGTGGCACTCAAAGAGTCGGTGTGGGAAAATTTTAACCGTATTGAAAACATTGAAAATTATTGATCTGCCTTGGACTGGTTAAAACGGACCGAACTGCTTTTGGGTTCAGAAAAGCTGGAAAAGCTGCAAAAGGCCAATGTATTGGTGGTCGGACTTGGCGGGGTGGGAGCGTATGCTGCTGAAATGATTTGCCGTGCCGGCGTAGGAAAGATGACCATTGCCGACAGCGATGTGGTGGATGTATCTAATAGAAACCGGCAGCTGGCCGCGCTTATCAGTACCACCGGCCAGACAAAAACCGGCATACTGAAAAAACGTTTTTGCGATATCAATCCTGCACTGGAATTGACGGCAGTGAATGAATTTATTCGTGATGAAAAAGCCGTGGAACTGCTTCAAAGCCAATCTTTCGATTACGTCGTTGATGCCATTGATACCCTTTCCCCCAAAGTATTTTTAATTTATCACGGGTTGAAACAGGGACTGAAGATTGTCAGCTCGATGGGAGCCGGAGGGAAAATGGATCCCGCCGGGGTGGAGGTGGCAGATATCGCGCATTCGTATAATTGCAAACTGGCGCGGATGCTCCGAAAACGGCTGACAAAAATGGGAATAAAAAGTGGTTTTAAAGTGGTTTTTTCGCCGGAGAAAGTCAGGGAAACAGCCATAATGCAGGAGTCCGGCCGGAATAAAAAATCCGTTGTCGGCACCATTTCTTATATGCCCCCGGTATTTGGCTGTTTCATCGCCAGCGTTGTCATCAGTGAACTTGTGGGACCATTCCGGGAAATTTAAAAAAGAATGAGCCGCTGGAAGTTTGTATATTCCATTTTTAATTTATCTTTGTGAAGTGAATTATTGGATGAATCTGATTTTTTTTGATTGATTTGATCTTCTGGTAATGAACATTTTGATCTTTTTTTGTTGAATTTTTTTAGGTCTTCTGCTGCCAGGCACGGTTATCCTTTCCTGTTTTTCTACCACGATTTTTTTGGTTTCTGAAATGCAAGCAATTCGGTATTCTTTGTAAAGTCGCGAAAAAAACGCCGGAAATATCGTACCTACGGCAAGGACCGTTTTATTAATTTTAAATAGTTACAAATGAACATTTATGTTGGAAATCTTCCGTATAGTGTAGTTGAGGAAGATTTAAGAGAAATTTTTGAAGAGTATGGCGAAGTTGCTTCGGTCAAGATTATTTCTGACAAATTGACCGGTCGCAGCAAAGGTTTTGGTTTCGTGGAAATGGAAGATGACCAGGAAGCACAAAAAGCCATCGAAGAACTGAACAATGCGGACGTAGGCGGTCGTAACATCAAAGTCAACGAATCACGCCCGAGGTCCAACGACTCCAGAGGAGGCAACCGCAGAGGCGGAGGTTTTAACAGGGATCGTTATTAAAATTGGATTTATGGTAGGAAAAGTAAAATGGTACGATTCCGTCAAAGGATACGGATTTATTCAGGTCGAAGGTGAAAAAGATATTTTCGTCCATCGTACCGGTATTAAAGACGCCCAGTTTGGTCTTGAAGCAGACCAGGAGGTGGAGTTTGAAGTAAAAGAGAGCGACCGGGGACCCGTCGCTTTTGATGTGGAAATTATCTGAATTTAATCGTATAGAGAAAATCGGGGGGCCAAACGCCCCCCTTTTTTTGCTAAAGCGGGTGTTTCCTCCCTTTTCCCGTTTATTTTACGGTTTGTTAAAATTTTCTCCCGTGGTTCCTGTATCCATTTCCCGGATTTTAAAGTCAGCGGTGCCCCTGACCACCCTTTCCTGCATCGAATGTGACGTAATTGTTCAGAAAAAAAATGAGCGATTATGGACTGAAATGGACAGGGAAATAGCGGCGATCGCCAGCGGAATGGGTGTGGAGGAGATCAGCCGGATGCCCGCCATTGCTTCGTCGCGGAAGGCATATAAGGCCTGCGGGAAAGATCCCGCCCGTTACAGGCTTTCAGCGGAGGGCCTTTTGCGGCGGATTCTTAAACGGCGGGAGCTCTACCAGATCAACAATGTGGTTGATTTATTGAATCTGGTTTCCATCTCCTCAGGATTTTCCATTGGCGGATACGACGCCGGCAAAATTGAGGGAGGGGTGGAATTAGGGATCGGCCGGGACGGTGAGACTTACAGGGGCATTGGCAGGGGGGTCCTGAACATTGAACACCTCCCGGTATTCAGGGATGACCGGGGGGCCTTTGGTTCCCCTACCAGCGATTCGGTCAGGACTTCTGTTGGACTGGAAACGCAGCGTTTTCTGATGATCATCATTGCTTTTGATGATTCGGGTGATCTGAAGGGGGCTGCGGAGATGGCCGTGAATTTACTGAGAAAGGATGCCGCTGCAAAAAATTTTGAAACCGGGCTGATAACATGATGTTAAAAAAAATTTGCGCGTTCATATTGAAAATTACCGGCTGGCGGGCTATTGGCTCGGCCGCAGCAGATCCCAGGTGTGTTATTGTGGGGGTTCCGCACACCAGCGCATGGGATTTTGTGATATCCTGGATTTTTTATACCTCCCTTGGCGGGAAGGCGAATGTGCTGATCAAGCAGGAGTTTTTCTTCTGGCCCCTGGGATTTTTCCTCCGGAAGATGGGGGGCATCCCCATTGATCGTTCCAGGGGTGCCAACGTGATCCTTCAGACCATTCAGCAGTTTCATGAGCGGGACCATATGCACCTGGCGATCACTCCCGAAGGGACCCGTAGGCGCACGAAAAACTGGAAAGCGGGATTTCATACCATCGCCCGCAAGGCCGGTGTTCCCGTCTATCTTTCCAGTTTTGACTGGGGCCGTAAAGAGGTTACCATATGGGGAACTTTTGAACTTACCGACGACCCGCAGGCGGACATTCGACGCATGAAAATGTTTTTCCGGGAAAAGGGAGTGCAGGGAAAACACCCGGAGAATTTTACGACCGAATTTTAGGGGGAGCGATCTACATTTTTTCAATATAAGCGGCGATCCAGTCGCCCACTTCCGAGGTTTTATATGCCTTTCCCTGGGCAATGTCCTTCGTTACGTAACCTTCAACCATCGAGGCGGCCACGGCATCGCGGATGGCTTTGCCTTCACGGGGCAGCTGGAAAGCGGTTTCAAACATCATGGCAGCCGAAAGGATGGTGGCAATGGGATTCGCAATGTCCTTGCCGGCAGCTTGTGGGTAGGATCCATGGATCGGTTCAAAAACCGAGGTGTGGATGCCGATGGATGCTGACGGCAGCAACCCCAGGGAACCGGTAATGACACTGGCCTCGTCTGTCAGAATATCCCCGAACATATTCTCTGTTACCATCACATCAAAATTTTTGGGCCACTGGATGATTTGCATGGCCGCATTATCCACAAACATGTACTCGGTTTCGATGTCCGGGTAACCGGCGGCCATTTCCTGGGCTACTTCACGCCAGAGGCGGGAGCTTTCAAGAACATTGGCTTTATCTACCACGGTCAGTTTTTTCCGGCGCCGGCCGGCAAATTCATATCCCAGTTTCAGAATGCGTTCGATCTCGGCCCGGGTGTAGGTATTGGTGTCATAGGCGGTATTCCCGTTGTCCTTCCGCCCTTTTTCACCAAAATAGATACCGCCGGTTAACTCGCGGATGCACACAAAATTGGCATCTTCCACCAATTCACGGCGAAGGGGTGATTTATGCAACAGGGAATCAAAGGTTTCCACCGGCCGGATGTTGGCATAAAGCCCCAGTTTTTTTCGCATGGCCAGCAATCCCTGTTCGGGGCGGACTTTGGCTTTGGGATTATTGTCGAAGCGTGGATCACCAATGGCGCCAAAAAGCACGGCATCTGAATTCATGCACAGTTCATGGGTGGCATCCGGATAAGGATCGCCGGTTTGGTCAATGGCCACAGCACCTGTCAAACCAAAATGGTATTCCAGGGTATGATTGAATTTCTCAGCAATGGCTTGTACTGTTTTCATCGCTTGTTCTGTGATTTCCGGTCCGATCCCGTCGCCGGGAAGAATGGCAATTTTAAGTTTCATCTGTTATTATTTTTGATTTTTTGTGGTTACTAATCAAATTTTTGTGGTTTCGGTTCAGCAGTTAAGCTGAATCCATATCAGCGGTCGCGGTGAATCCGGTTTGGCAGAAAACCGGTTGCAGATCCGGTCCGGCGATTAAAGGGAACCGGTGGTTCGTTCCGTTCCGTTCAATCGTTGTTAAATAATCCGTTGATCGCTTTGTTGAGCAAACCCGGTTTGATCTCATTTTCCGTAATATTCAGCATACGGATAGTTGCTTTGATGGCTGCGGCATTCTGGTCGGGATCAAGCCCTTTGGTTTTAAATTCGTGATCGTTTTTCCAGGTAATGACCGTTTCCACCAGGGCGTCGGTTTTTCCTCCCGGCGGGATGGTTACCACGTAATCGACCAGTTGCGGGAATGATTTTCCGAGGCGCTTGTATATTTTCCGCAGTGCTTTTACAAAAGCGTCGTATTGACCGTCTCCGTCGCTGAACTCCTCGTATTCTTTATTTCCGATCTCAATGCGCACATTGGCCACGGGCCGCAATCCCATGGTATGGGTTACGGAGTAGTTCACCATGCGTATTTTTTGTTCGATCAGGTCGTTTTGAAGGGCATCGGCAACGATGTAGGGAAGTTCGTCGGAAGTGACGGTCTCTTTTTGATCGCCCAGTTCAATGATCCGCCGGGTGACTCGCTTCAGGGAGTCGGCATCGAGTTCAATGCCGAGGTTTTCAAGGTTCTTTTTAATGTTGGCTTTTCCCGATGTTTTGCCGAGGGCATACTTCCGGCTTCGCCCGAATCGTTCGGGGAGCAGATCATTAAAATAGAGGTTGTTTTTGCTGTCACCGTCGGCATGAACCCCGCTGCACTGGGTAAAAACAAATTCACCGATGAGGGGTTTGTTGGTGGGAATCCGTATTCCCGAGAATGTCTCGACCAGTTTGGATACTTTGTTTAACTGGCTTTCATTCACGCGGGTTTTCATCTTCAGGTGATCCTTCACGGTTGCAATGACACTGGAGAGCGGCGCATTCCCTGCACGTTCACCCAGTCCGTTTACCGTTGTATGCACGC
Source organism: Tangfeifania sp. (assembly GCA_018400515.1). Next base: position 7,287 of record JAGYMR010000024.1, on the reverse strand, counting down.
AACTAATCCCGGCTTTTAGGGCATGAAAAACATTGGCGATGGCCAGATCATAATCGTTGTGTGCATGGTAATCGAAATCAACCCCGGGATAGGCACTGATGATTTCCCGGCAGTAGTCATAAGTTTCATCCGGATCAAGTATTCCCAGGGTATCGGGCAGCATGATCCGGTCCACCTTTTCTTCTTTCAGGTTGGAGATCATGTAGTGCACGTACTCTTTGGAGTTGCGCATTCCGTTGGACCAGTCTTCGAGGTAAACATTGACACTGATACCTCTTTTTGTAGCATTGCCGATCACTTTTTTTATGTCGGCGAGGTGTTGTTCCGGGGTTTTCCGCAATTGTCCCTGAACATGGTTCAGTGAACCTTTGCAAAGGAGGTTGATCTTTTTCCCGCCGGCATCGGCGATCCATTTCAGGGAGATGTCATCGTCCACAAACCCGAGGATCTCGATTTTGTCGAGGTGTCCCTTTTCCGCGGCCCAGTTCAATACTTTTTTGGCACCCAGAAATTCGCCTTCCGAAACCCTTGCCGAGGCGATTTCGATCCGGTCAACCTTCACATCCTCCAGCAAAACCTTGGCGATGCTCAGTTTTTCACTGTCGCTGAAAGAAACGCCGGTGGTCTGCTCTCCGTCCCGCAGCGTCGTATCCATGATGCTGAGGTGTTTCCCCTCAAATTTAACTGTTTTTCCTGTCATTTTTTTTCAATTAACGGGCTGCTTCAAAAGAAGCGATTTCATCTTTCATGGCAACCAGGTAGTCAATATCGTCGAGTCCGTTTTTCAGGCAGTGTTTTTTGTAGGCACTGATCTCGAAATTTTCCGATTCACCGGTGGTCCGGTTGGTGAAGGACTGGGTTTCCAGATCCACATCAAACGGTGCTTCCGGATTTTTTTCAATGGTTTCAAATATTTTTTGAAGGAATTCCGGGGTTACAACAACGGGCAGCAGGCCATTGTTTAATGCGTTGTTTTTAAAAATATCGGCAAAGAAGCTGGAGACCACCACGCGGAACCCGTAATCGTAGATGGCCCAGGCGGCATGTTCCCGGCTGGAGCCACTTCCGAAATTTTTTCCTGCCACAAGGATTTTTCCATTATACCGGGGGTCGTTCAGCGGGAAATCCTTTTTGGGGCTGCCATCTGAATTGTACCGCCAGTCGCGGAACAGATTTTCTCCGAATCCTTTTCGTTCAACCGCTTTTAGAAAGCGGGCCGGAATGATCTGATCGGTATCTACATTTTCAACGGGCAGTGGAACTGCCGGTGAAGTCATTATTAAAAATTTTTCGTATGCCATTGTATTTTATTCTTCATTAATGATTATTCCAGAAATTCCCTCGGATCGGTCACCACTCCCGTTATAGCAGCAGCTGCTGCTGTAATGGGGCTTGCCAGGAGGGTTCTTGAACCCGGTCCCTGGCGGCCTTCAAAGTTCCGGTTGGTTGTTGAGACCGCGTATTTTCCTTCAGGGATCTTGTCTTCGTTCATGGCCAGACAGGCGGAGCATCCGGGCTGGCGCAATTCAAAACCGGCTGCTTCAAGGATTTCGAGCAATCCTTCGGCGCGGATCTGTTTTTCCACCTGCTGGGATCCGGGGACCAGCCAGGCCGTCACGTTGGAGGCCTTTTTCCTTCCTTTTACAAAAGCGGCAAATGCCCGGAAGTCTTCAATTCTTCCGTTGGTACAGCTTCCCAGGAATACATAATCCACCGGTTTGCCCAGCATTTGTTCCCCGGGGTGGTATCCCATATAGTTCAGTGCTTTTTCAAGGGTTTTTTTCTCACTGTTATCCAGTCCGTCCGGAACGGGGATTTTCCGGGTGATCCCGATGCCCATTCCCGGATTGGTGCCGTAAGTAATCATGGGTTCGATGTCAGCCGCATCGAAGGTATGTTCCGCATCGAATACCGCATTTTCATCGCTTTTCAGCTGCTTCCAGTTTTCAACTGCTTGTTCCCATGCTTCTCCTTTGGGGACAAACTCACGGCCTTTCAGATAGTTGAAGGTTGTTTCATCGGGAGCGATCATTCCCCCGCGGGCTCCGCTTTCAATGCTCAGGTTGCACAGGGTCATCCGTCCCTCCATGCTTAGCCCTTTGATGGCCGTTCCCGCGTATTCGATAAAATGGCCCGTTCCACCGCTGGTAGAGATCTTTGAGATGATATACAGCGCCACATCCTTGGCGGTAACCCCTTTCCCGAGGGATCCGTTGATGGTAATGCGCATTTTTTTGGGTTTGGGTTGCATGATGCTCTGGCTGGCCAGCACCATTTCCACCTCGCTGGTTCCGATGCCAAAGGCAATTGCTCCAAAAGCCCCGTGGGTGGAGGTATGACTGTCACCGCAGACAATGGTCATACCGGGTTGGGTCAGTCCCTTTTCAGGACCGATGATGTGTACAATGCCATGCCCTTCGGTCTGCAGGTCATGGTATTTGATCCCGTGTTCCTTACAGTTTTTTTTCAGCATCTCCACCTGGTGGCGTGAAAGTTCGTCAATGATGGAGAGGTGCTGGTTTTCGGTGGGGACGTTGTGGTCGGGGGTGGCGGTGGTCCGGTCCGGGCGGAATACTTTCAGTCCCCGTTTTTTCAGTCCCAGGAAGGCCACCGGGCTGGTCACTTCATGAATGAAATGGCGGTCGATGTATAAAACATTGGGGCCCCCTTTGACCTTTTTTACCACGTGAGCATCCCAGATTTTATCAAAAATTGTTTTTGCTTCCATATTGTATTTTTGTCATGCGAGCGGTTAAACCTGAACGGGTAATTTATTGATGGCATCCAGGAATGCTTCGACCGATGCTGTAACGATATCGGTGTGGGCTCCGAATCCGTGAAAAATCGAATTTTTGTATTCAATTTGCATATGGACTTTTCCGACATCGTCGCTTCCCCGGGTGATGGCCTGGACAAGGAACTCCTCAATAGTAACCTGGCGGTGAATGATCTGTTTCACTGCTTTTATGGATGCATCCACCGGTCCGTTTCCTGAAGAGGTAGCATCGAATTTTTCGCCGGCGATGTCGAGCCGCACGATAGCAACAGGTTCAAGGTTTTTCCCGGTAAGTACCTGCAGAAAATCAAGTTTAATGCGGCGTTCCTGGCGGGTGGCGTCGCCGACAAGCAAGGCAATATCGTCGTCGCGGAGATCTTTTTTACTGTCGGCCAGGTTCAGGAACTTTTCATACACTTCATCCAGTTTCTCTTTTTGAAGTTCATACCCCATCAGTTCAAGCCGGTGTTTTAATGCCGCACGGCCACTGCGTGCCGTCAGCAATATAGCCGATTCGTTGATGCCCACGTCGGAGGGATCCATGATTTCGTAATTTTCGCGGTTTTTCAGCACCCCGTCCTGATGGATCCCTGAGGAGTGGGCAAAAGCGTTCCGTCCGACCACCGCTTTGTTGGGCTGCACAGGCATGTTCATCAATGTGGAAACTAACCGGCTGGTCTGGTAAATATTTTTTGTATTGATGCCGGTCTCGATGCCCAGCACTTTGTACCGGCTTTTCATGATCATAACCACCTCTTCAAGCGAGGTGTTTCCTGCCCGCTCTCCAATGCCGTTGATGGTAACCTCTGCCTGACGGGCACCGTTCATAATTCCTGAAACCGTGTTGGCGGTAGCCATTCCCAGGTCATTGTGGCAATGGGTGGAGATAATCGCCTTATCAATGCCTTTTACATTTTCTTTCAGGAAACGGATCTTTTCACCAAACTCGCTGGGAAGGGTATAGCCGGTGGTGTCCGGTATATTGACCACGGTGGCTCCGGCTTTTACAACTGCTTCTACCACTTTTGCCAGGAACTCATTTTCGGTTCGCCCGGCATCTTCGGCATAAAATTCCACATCTTCCACATACCTCTTGGCATATTTCACTGCCTCTACCGCGCGTTCCAGAATCTCTTCGGGTGTGGAGTTCAGCTTATGATGGATGTGGTAATAGGAGGTTCCGATGCCCGTATGGATTCGTTTCTTTTTGGCGTACTTCAGCGATTCGGCTGCCACGTCAATGTCTTTTTTTACGGCGCGGGTCAGCGCGCAGATGGTGGGCCATGTGGCTACTTTTGAGATTTCAACCACCGATTCAAAATCGCCGGGACTCGAAACAGGAAAACCGGCTTCGATAATATCGACGCCCAGTTCCTGCAAAGCTTTGGCAACTTCGAGTTTTTCCACGGTGTTCAGCTGACATCCCGGGACCTGTTCGCCGTCCCGCAGGGTGGTGTCAAAAATGTACAGTTTTTCACTCATTTTTTTATCCTTTTATTTTACTAAATTCTTTTATGTTATTTCCAGCAGCGGCTGCTCATAAACCTTTCGGAGATTCTGAACCCGTTTCTGCTGGTCTCGTTTCATGTTTTTTTAAAATAAAAAAGCCATCCTCTTTTTTTGAGAATGGCTTAAACTATCCTTTCTGATCCTTAACAATACACCATTCTCACTTCTTTCTTAGTAGAAGAATGCCAATAATCAGGCTGAGAATAGCTATGTTGTTAAGTATATTCACTGTGTCTTTTCTTTCAATTTGCTGCAAATATTAAAATATTTTTTTAAAACTAAAACAAATGAGCGGTTTTTATTAATAAAATTGTTTTTTTTTACATTGGCTTTACGTTGGCACTGTTTGGCGGGATGATGGCATCCCCCGGTGGTCGCACATTCACGGGTGGCAGCCATTAGGGCGGCAGCATGGCAGCCCCGTCTTTCGGGTCTGTTTCTTTCCTTTCAAAGACATCGTATCTTGAAAGAGGGCGCATTTTGATTTTCCATTCGAAACCGCTGAGCGTTTTTTCCTCCGCGTTCAGTTCAAAAAGGGGTTTTAACTGGCCCTCGGGTGCTTTCAGGAAAGCGATCCGGAAGACTTCCCCGTCTTTAAAGCGGATGGAGATATTGCTGCTCTCTGCGCGGTTCAGTCCGATGATCGAACTGTCTTCGCGGGCGTAATAGAGGCTTTGCCCGTTTCCGTCCACGTTGATCCTGGAGAGTTCGTTGTCCACCACATAGCCGGTCATTTCCTTCCCTTTGATCTGGTCGAAGCGCCCCGAGTCCAGTTTTGAGATGATAAAACTGTTGTTTATGAGGTGTATTTCATCCTGGGCATTTTTATTTTGTTTCATCCGGATCAAGTCGGCACTCAGCTGATGTGCTTCGGACCAAATGACCGGGTTGTGGTGTAGTTCAACCACCGAATCCCGGGAAAAATAGACCAGCGAATCACAAATTCCCTGGATGTCGGAGCGAAAAAACCGGGTTCCATAATAGGCCTTTACAATTTTTTCGTTTTCAATGGTGTCGGGAACGGTAAACAGGGTATCGGCATGCAGGAAGAGGGTATCTTTTTTGGTATACATCATTAACAAGGCCGAATCGGTCACAACGGCCGTTTCCAGTTTTTCATTGTATTTGGCGTTATTGCCTTTGACAATGATCTTATTTTCGAAGTCTTCCATTGTTACGGCCCCAAGGGCACTTCCGTTGCCGTCTTTTTCATTGTATTTAATGTACCTGGCTGACAGGAACTGGGTGTCATTAAACACCCGGGGATTTTTACTAAGTTCTGCCTCGCCAGTCTGGGAATCGTACCAGCCATCTTCGGCATAGAGGGAATTGGCGGAATCGCGGATGGTGGTGGGGCCCTCGATATAGATCCGGCTGTTTTTGGTGTTGTACAGCATGGTATCTCCAGAGAGGGTATAGTTGTCGTTCCAGGCTTCCACCTCCCTGTAGAAATGGATCATGTCCTGATCGATCAGATACCTTCCGATAATACTGGTAAGCACGTTGGTGCTGTCGATGATTTTCCCCGAATCGTCGTAATAGCCGATGTTTTGTTCGAGGTCGTAATCGAGGGTATCGGAATAGAGGATGGTGGATTTGTTGATGAGTTTTACGTTGTCAGATGCCCGGGCAAAATTTTGGTCTCCGTTGTAAAAAATTTTATCGGCATACAGGTCGAGGGTATCTGCCTGATTGATGTGGACATTGCCGAAAGCATCCACCCGGTTGGTGCCGGTATAGGTATAGGCGCTGTCGCACCAGACAAGAATATCTTTGTGGCGGATCTCCACATTGCCCACCAACCGCTGGGCGTTAGGGGCGATGTTTTCATCTGCTTCGAGGTAATCGGCCCGGATGATGTCCACCTTTTTTTTTTCCTGTGAAAAGGCTGCCAGCGTCAAAAGCAGCAGCAGGGGCAGTACTTTTGCCCCGGGGGGGGTGGAAAGGAACCTATGGGAAAACCGGTCGGCCATTAAATGATCTTATCAATGATTTTTTCAACGGAGATGTTTTCCGCTTCGGCTTTGTAGTTTTTAATGATCCGGTGGCGGAGAATGGACGGGGCCACAGCCTGCACATCCTCTATGTCGGGGGAATATTTTCCGTGCAGGGCAGCATGGGTTTTTGCCCCGATGACCATGTACTGGGAAGCCCTTGGTCCGGCTCCCCATTTCAGGTACTGATTGGATACATCTGCAGCCAGGCCGTTTCCGGGGCGGGTTTTTGCCGCAAGCGTAACGGCGTATTTCAGCACATTGTCATTGATAGGGATTTTCCGGATCAGGTCCTGGAAAAAAAGGATCTCTTTTCTTGAGATGACCGGCGAAAGCTCGAACTGAAGGGTTGAGGTGGTATTTTTCACAATGGTGATCTCATCGTCGAATTTGGGATAATCGAGCCAGACCGAAAACATGAAGCGGTCGAGTTGTGCTTCCGGCAGGGGATAGGTGCCTTCCTGTTCGATGGGGTTTTGGGTGGCCAGAACAAAAAACGGGTTTTCCAGCTCAAAACGCTGGCCGGCAGCGGTAACGGCATGTTCCTGCATGGCTTCCAGGAGGGCCGACTGTGTTTTGGGCGGGGTCCGGTTGATTTCGTCGGCCAGAATGATATTGGCGAACAGGGGGCCCTGGATAAATTTAAACTGCCGCTCTTTATCCAGGATCTCTGTTCCAATGATATCGGAGGGCATCAAATCGGGTGTAAACTGAATGCGGTTGTATTTCAATCCGAGAATTTTGGCAATGGTGGTTACCATGAGTGTTTTTGCCAGTCCCGGAACGCCGATAAGCAGGACATGCCCCTGGCTGAACAGGGAGATCATCACCTGGGTGATGATCTCATCCTGCCCGTAAATGACACGGGTGATCTCTTTTTTGAGCTCTTCAAATTTTTCATGCAACGCATCGAGCGCTTCAACATCGTTTTTAAATTCCATCCTTGTTTTTTCTTTATTTTTTGAAAAAAACGATCCGCAACCGCCTATTTTATCCAGTTATTAAATT
>JAGYMR010000239.1 GCA_018400515.1 Tangfeifania sp. | reverse complement strand
CTGATTTTAAAATGAAGGTGACCGTTAAATAAAAAGCCAGTCCGAAAAAGAGGGCTGCTTTGGCGCCTGCTGCTGAGATTTTCGGCAGGAAAAAGCCGGCAATCATGATGGAGGCAATGGGTATAAAAAAGATGCCATTCAATTGCTGAAGCAACTGGTAAAGCCCTTCGGGTGCTCCGGCCACCAGAGGAGCCGATAAAATGGCAAAAATGGCCAGGGTTGAAGAGGTAGCTCTGCCAATCCATACGAGGCGTTTTTCTCCGGCTTCCTTATTGATGAGCCTTTTGTAAACATCAATACTAAAAATGGTAGCAGCACTGTTCAACACACTGTTAAAAGTACTCAGCACCGCTCCCATAACCACGGCGGCAAAAAATCCGACAAAACCCAGGGGCAATACTTTTTTGATGAGTGCGGGATAGATGTAGTCCTGGTTATCGTACAACGAATCTCCGAAATAGTAAAATCCGATCACGCCGGGAAGCACAATGATAACCGGTACAAGAATTTTAAGTACGCCGGTAAAAAGCAATCCTTTCTGGGCCTCCTTGAGATTTTTGGCTCCAAAAGCCCGTTGAATGATCGTTTGATTCATCCCCCAGAAATAGAGCTGGTTAATCATCAGTCCGGTAAACAAGACACCGAAAGGCATGACCGAATCTTTTGAACCGATGACATTAAATTTTTCGGGGGCATGGTGGTATACCTCCAAAAGCCCGTCCAGAATATTGCCGTTGCCGATACTGAAAAGAGCCAGCAGGGGAACCATCAGTCCTCCGATAAGCAATCCATATCCGTTAATGGTATCCGAAACAGCCACGGCCTTGAGTCCGCCAAAAATGGCATACATGGAACCAATAACTCCAATGACCACTACGGTTATCCATAACCCTTCCGATTTGGAAACCCCGAGCACTTCGGAGATATCAAAAATGCTCTCCAGGTTAATGGCCCCGGTATAAAGGACAATCGGCAACAGGGTTACCACAAAAGAGACCACCAGGAAAAGGGCAATCAGGCTACGTGTGGTTCCGTCGAAACGCCGTTCCAGGTATTGCGGAATGGTAGTCAGTCCCATCCGCAGGTATTTAGGGATAAAATAGAGTGCAGCAACCACCAAAGCCAGGGCAGAAGTTACTTCCCAGGCGATGATGATAAAACCATTCCGGTAGGAAGAACCGTTCATCCCGATCAGGTGTTCCGTTGAGATATTGGTAAGCAGCATCGAACCGGCAATAACCACTCCGGTGAGGCTGCGGCCCCCAAGAAAATAGCCGTCGGATGAATCCAGACTGTCTTTTCTCAGTTTGAACCAGGCATAAAAAGCCACAAAGGCCAGAAAACCAACAAAGGAAATAATCGTTAACATAAAGCAGGCAGGTCTGTATTATTCATTAAGTTGAAGTTAAAGGTTTATTGGTTAAAGGAAATAGCGTTGTTTTTTCCTGTTTTCCGAATAATTCCGGTAGGCTTTTTGCACCGCCTCCGATTCAGAAACAGCAGCAACCGGAACATCCCACCACGCATAGCCATATCCCGCCATTTTGCGTTCAGGGACTGTTTCAATATAAATCACCGTGGTTCTCTCTTCGTTTTTTGCCTTGACAAGGGCGTTGTTCAGCGAAGCAATGTCTGAGGCCCTGAATACTTTTGCGCCAAGGCTCTCTGCATTCATGGCCAAATCAACAGGCAGCCCATCTCCTTCAAGGTAACCCGATTCCGGATCCCGGTAGGCATACTTCGTTCCAAACCCTTTGCTGCCAATGGATTTCGAAAGCCCGCCAATACTGGCAAATCCCTTATTGTCGATTAATATGATGGTGATCTTATAATTCTCCTGCAGGGAGGTGATGATTTCGGAAGGCATCATGAGATAGCCCCCGTCGCCAAGGATGACATAAATCTCGCGGTCGGGGCAGGCCATTTTAGCACCCAGACCGCCAGATATTTCGTATCCCATGCAGGAATACCCGTACTCCAAATGAAAACCCTTGGAATCGCGGGTACGCCAGAGTTTATGCAAATCTCCCGGAGCACTTCCCGAAGCACAAAGGGCCACATCTTTGGGACCGGCAAAATAATTCACCGCACCAATAACTTCAGCCTGACTCGGAACATCATTTTCTTCGACTTCATAGGCCCGGGTAACCTTTTCATTCCAGCTTTTATTAAAGGCCGCCACCCTTTTCCGGTAATCTTCATCAACGGAATAAGCATTGAGTTCTTCGGAGAGTTCTTCCAGCACCACCCGGGCGTCGCCGGTTAAAGCCAGCGCACTGTGCTTATGGGAATCGAACCCGGCAATATTGATATTGATAAACCGTACATTTTTATTTTGGAATGCTGTTTTGGAGGCTGTTGTGAAATCACTGTAACGGGTTCCGATTCCAATCACCAGGTCGGCTTCGGTGCTGATGGCATTGGCCCCTTCGGTTCCGGTAGCTCCTGTAGCCCCCAGATTATAGGGATCGTCCCATACAAGCGACCCCTTTCCTGCGAATGTCTCCCCAACCGGAATTCCGGTTTTATGGACAAAAGAACGCAGGATCGCTTCGGCTTCGCTGTAGATCACGCCGCCACCCGCAATGATCATGGGCTTCCGTGCCGAGCGTATCCAGTCTGCCGCCCGCAACAGAGCGGTTTTATCGGGCCGGGGACGTCCGATAGGCCATACCCGTTTTTCAAACAATTCAACAGGGAAATCAAAAGCCTCAGCCTGAACATCCTGCGGCATCGAAAGGGTCACCGCTCCGGTATCAGCCGGCGATGTTAACACCCGCATCACCTCTGGCAATGAAGTAATCAGTTGCTCGGGCCGGTTAATGCGATCCCAGTATTTGGATACCGGTTTAAAACAATCATTTACCGAAAAATCCTGAGAAGATGCAGATTCCAGTTGCTGCAGAACGGGGGCAACCTGCCGCCGGGCAAAAATATCTCCCGGCATCAGCAAAACGGGTATCCGGTTGACTGTGGCTCCTGCTGCAGCGGTGATCATATTGGTGGCTCCCGGTCCAATGGAAGAGGTACAGGCAAAAGCCGAAAGCCTGTTCTTCATTTTGGCGTATCCCACGGCCGTATGAACAGCTGCCTGTTCATTACGCACCAGGTAATACCGAAAATCGGGATTCTGCTGGAGAGCTTGTCCCAGCCCCGCAAGGTTCCCATGCCCAAAAATACCGAAGCATCCGGCAAAAAAGGGCTGCTCATTCCCATCCCTTTCGGAAAACTGGTTTTTGAGGAATTCGATGGTGGCCTGGGCAACAGTTCGTTTGATGGTTTTCATATCTCTATGGTTTGATTCATTTTATTCGAAAAAACAACATTAACCCGAAAAGTTTAGGTTAAAAACCTCCGCGGGATTCAATGAAACGGAGAATTTCATCTTCATAGGGGGTAAAATTGGCGCAACCAAGCTGAGTGACCACATGTGCACCGCAGGCATTCCCCATGCGACAACATTTATACAGTTCCCAGCCTTTCAGGTATCCGTAAATAAAACCGGCGGCAAAAGCATCTCCGGCACCCAGAATATTCACAACTTCCACAGGAAAACCGGGAACTTCCGTCACCGTGCCGTCGGGAAGGTGAATAACCGCCCCGCGTGAACCGGTTTTGACGATAAGCGCATCGACTCCAAGTTGCAGAATACCCTCGATGGCTTCCTCAATGTTTCCGGATATTTCGGGTGCTGAAATTTGCTGGTGACTGATGATCAACTGGGAAACATCTGTGAGGTAGGCCGCCAGGATCTCTTCCTCGGTCCCCAGAACAATATTGGTGTTCCGCATAAACGACCGGGTGGTAATTCCAAAGGCCCGGATGTCATCCCACTGGTCCGACCGGAAATCGAGGTCGAGCATTACCGGAACATTGTTCCTCCGGGCGATTTCAGCAGCCAGAAATGCAGCACTCCGGGTGGGTTCTATATTCAGGGCAGTGCCCGACACCTCGAGCATTCTGGAATTTTCTATTCCTGCTTTCAGAACATGGTCAATATTGATTTTTGAATCGGCACAGTTATCCCGGTAATAAACCAGCGGAAAACGATCGGGAGGCTCGATGCCAAGAAGAACCGCGGAACTTCTGGCCCCTTCAATGACGGGGACATTCTCGGTGGAAACCCCTTCCTTTTTTAGAAAATTCAATAAAAAATCGCCGACCTTATCTTTCCCCACCCCCGAAAGCAGGGAGGCATTTAAACCAAGCCTGCTGCACCCAACGGCGATATTCAGCGGTGAACCTCCCACAAAAGCATGAAACCCCGGAATATCTTCAAACCGGCTTCCTACTTTTTGCGAATAGAGATCGATGGAAGAACGGCCATAGGTGATTACATCGTATTTATTTTCCTGATTATCCATAATCAATCTTATTTATTATTCATTTCTGCTGTTACA
>JAGYMR010000238.1 GCA_018400515.1 Tangfeifania sp. | reverse complement strand
ATGTTTAATATTATTTTATTCTAATGAAAGTCGCTGTTTTCGGAGCCACTGTTTCCCGGGAGTTTATTCCCTATTTGACGGAGTTTTTTCGTTTTTTTGAAAAACACCGCATTGAAGTTCAGCTCTACCGGCCTTTTCACGATTTCCTGACCGGCCGGAATTTTTTTACCCCGTATCATAACTCCCTTTTCGTGTCGCACCTTGATTTTGATAATAGCAATGATTTGATCTTCAGTATTGGTGGAGACGGTACCTTCTTGCATTCTGTGGTGAACATCCGGAATTTCGACATCCCTGTAGTAGGGGTTAATAGCGGACGCCTCGGTTTTTTGGCGGATATTTCGGAAGAACAGATCCGGGACGCGCTTTACGACATTTTCAATAATAAATATTCCATTGTGGAACGTTCGATGCTTCAGGTGGATTATTTAGGGGGCAAGACACCCGATTTTAATTTTGCTTTGAATGAAGTGGCCGTTTTAAAAACGGATTCTTCATCGATGATGAATATCACGGCCCAATGTGACCGGACGCTGTTAAATAATTACTGGGCCGATGGTTTGATCATTTCTACTCCCACGGGGTCGACAGCATATTCCTTAAGCGTTGGCGGGCCCATTTTGACGCCCGATTCCGAAAATTTTGTCATCACGCCCCTGGCTCCCCACAATTTAACAATCCGGCCCCTTGTTGTTCCCGACAAATGCGAAATCACGCTGAAGGTTGAAGGCCGGGGGGCTCATTTTCTGACCTCCCTCGATTACCGGTCAGAGGCTGTTGAATTTTCAACCAAATTAAAGATAAAAAAAGCAAAGGAGACATTAAAAACCCTTCAGATGCCGGGGCAGGACTTTTTTAATACGTTGAGGAACAAACTTATGTGGGGCTTTGATAAGCGGAATTAAATTATCCGGCCTGCTTAACAATTTTTAATCTTTCTTTGGGTTTTATAATAGCATTCGGGTATGTTGTTTTTATAATTATATTACTTTTGTACCTCCTGAAAGGAAATTTCAGGAATACTAAATGTAAGTTCATTGAAACCAGCAGGTTGTGAGTGGTGGTTTTGCAGTGCCCCGCCAGTGACAGGTGGGCGGGTTTGCCCGGGAGCGCAAAAAAACCTTTTGGGATTCATGATTTTCTGGCAGCAATGGAAAGGACAACATGCCTGGAACAATTGTTGAATAAACGATTTGGAATACCAAATGGAAAAAATTTTATTGGTGTTTGTGGCCGTTTTTCTGACGGTTTCAGGTTTTGCCCAAAAAACAGCTGACATCGGTGTTTGGGGTGGTTCTTCGACCTATTGGGGTGATTTGAAAGAGACAACTCCCTGGCAAACGTTTAATCCCAACATTGGGGTATATTTCAGGTACAATTTCAATAAGCGTGTTGCCTTGAGGGCCATGTTTATTTCAGGGCGTTTCTCGGCCGAAGGGATGATGGAAGGAGTTGCCGGAGACATTCCCTGGAAATTTCAGAAAGGGGTGCAGGATATAGCCGTGATGGTGGAGATCAACTACCTGAAATATTTTCTGGGGGAGAAGAAAACCCCTTTTACCCCTTATATTTTGGGAGGAGCCGGAGTGATGTATTACCCTTACTATTTCGATCCTGTAAAGCTTGCTCCCATTAATCCCGAACGGGCCGTTGGTGTGGAGCATGAAGAATCGATGGTCACTGCCACCATCCCCTTCGGATTCGGTTTTAAATTTAATATCGGACAGCGATGGGGCGTGGGAGCAGAATATTTGTTGCGGAAAACTTTTGATGATGCCCTGGATGACCTCGACGATCCTTATGCATACACCACAACAGATGATGAAACGGAAACAGTAAACTATACAGATTTTTTGCATAATAACGACTGGCCGGGCTATTTTGGTGTGCATATAACATACAAGATCTATCTGAGTAAAAAGGCCTGCCCGGCCTATGACAGGAAGTACTGGTAATGAAATCGTTTAAAGATAAAATAAATACAAAAAAGGTCCCGGCGCACGTTGCCGTCATTATGGACGGGAATGGACGGTGGGCTGCGAAAAATGGCACCGCGCGCATTCACGGACACGAGCACGGGGTGGATGCGGTGCGCTCCGTCGTTGAAGGGGCCGGTGAACTCGGAATTAAGTACCTTACCCTGTATGCCTTTTCCGCTGAGAACTGGAAACGGCCCCAAAGCGAAATCAATGCTTTGATGGAACTGCTTGTAAAAGCCATCGAAAACGAAACTTCTGAGTTGCTGAAAAACAATGTACGGCTGCAGGCCATTGGTGACCTCGAAAAATTGCCTCCAAAAGTGACTTCCCGGCTCAATGAATGCATTCGAACCCTCGCAGACAATACCGGCCTGACCCTGATCCTGGCTCTGAGCTACAGTTCGAAATGGGAAATTAGCGAGGCCGCACGGAAGATTGCCATCGACACAAAAAACGGAAAAATTAATCCATCAGATATTAATGATGAACTGTTCGAAAAATACCTGGAAACCTCGAATCTTCCCAATCCGGAAATTTTAATCAGGACCAGCGGGGAGTACAGAATCAGTAATTTTTTGCTCTGGCAGATCGCCTATACTGAACTCTACTTTACCCCGAAGTTATGGCCCGATTTTAGGAAAGAAGACCTTTTTGAAGCAGTTTATGATTTTCAAAAGCGTGAAAGAAGATTTGGAAAGATCAGTGAACAGTTATTTACTTAAATTTATTATGATTAGAATGCGAAAGCAAATTATATTCCTGTTATTTTTTATTGTTGTAATTTCACCTGTAGCTTTCTCCCAAATCGGGGAGGGAGATAATGTTTCCATTTATTACTCCAGTCCGCGCACGTATACCATCGCGGGAATTCAGGTGTCGGGAATTCAGTACCTCGACAAAAATGTGCTGATCCAGCTGTCGGGACTGACGGTCGGTCAGGAAATTGAAGTGCCCGGGGAGGCGGTTACCAATGCCATTAAAAAGCTTTGGCAGCAGGGACTCTTTTCTGATGTGAAAATTACCGCCACCAAAGTGGAGGGGGATAATATCTGGCTCGATATCTACCTGCAGGAACGGCCCCGGCTCTCCGATGTTAATTTTTACGGCGTCAGTAAGTCGGAAGAGGATGATATTAAAGAAAAAGTACTTTTGTTGAAGGGGAGTCAGGTGACGGATAATCAGGTAAACAATGCGGAAAGAATCATCAAGGATATTTTCCATGCCAAAGGCTTTCTGAATACCGAGGTCAATATTGTCCAGCGGGATGACACCACGCAAAACAACAGCATTATTCTTGATATTCAAGTCGATAAAAAAGAGAAGGTGAAGGTGAATGATGTGATCATTCATGGGAACGAAGCAATAAAAGACAACGTGCTTGAACGGGCAATGAAAAAGACCAATGCCCGGGAGCTGAAAAACTTTTTCAGGACAAAAAAATTCCTCCGGGAAGAGTATGAGAATGACAAAGTCAATCTGATTGACAAATACAACGAAAAGGGCTACCGGGATGCCATCATTGAAAAAGATACTGTTTATACCGTGGAGGTGGGCCGAAAGAATAAACCCCGTGTGAACGTGGAGATTTGGGTTGATGAGGGCGACAAATATTATTTCGGTGATGTCAAATGGGTGGGCAATACAGTCTACTCCTCCAACGAACTCGATCAATACCTGGGAATTGAAAAAGGAGAGGTTTTTAACCAGTCCATTCTTGAAAAACAGTTGTTTGACCAGGAGGAGGGCCTTAACAATCTTTACCTGGACCGGGGATATCTGTTCTTCGATCTGCAGCCCATTGAAGCGAACATTGAAAATGACACCATCGATTATGAAATGCGTATACGGGAAGGAAAGCAGGCCACCATCGATAAGGTGCTTATTTCGGGAAATACAAAGACCCACGAGCATGTGGCCCGACGCGAGTTGCGCACATTCCCCGGTGATTTGTTCAGTAAGTCAGCCATTATCCGGTCTGTTCGTGAACTTTCCCAATTGGGTCATTTCGACCCGGAAGCGATAAATCCTGATGTCCGGCCGCATCCCGAAGACGGGACGGTGGATGTTGAATATCAGCTCCAGGAGAAGGCCAATGACCAGATTGAGTTGTCCGGCGGCTGGGGAGCCGGAATGTTTGTAGGTTCTGTCGGCCTTAAATTTGCGAACTTTTCCGTCCGGAACATTCTTAATAAAGAGGCATGGCGGCCACTTCCCACCGGTGACGGACAGACCCTTAGTTTGCGGTACCAAACCAGCGGAAGGTATTATCGTACCGTAAGCCTCTCTTTTGTGGAACCTTGGCTGGGCGGGAAAAAACCGAATTCCTTCACTTTTTCGCTGTCCCACTCACGGATCAACTACAGCGCCAACAAATACTATCAGAATTATAGCAATTACGGCGGCTACGGCGGTTACCCCAGCTATGGCGGTTACCCCAGCTATGGCGG
>JAGYMR010000237.1 GCA_018400515.1 Tangfeifania sp. | reverse complement strand
GGGCCCGGGCTTTTTCCAGCTGTCCCGTGAGGGTGGGCGTAAAAACAATTTCCCTGAATCCGGGGACGGCCGCATTGACATTGATCCCGGCCACGTAGCGGTATAGAAAATTATCGACAAATCCCATAAAATGGTGGATATGGGAGGCCTTGTCCTCCCAGTGTTCCCAAACGGTGGTGGCACCGTTTTTCAGCATGTAGCCATATCCGGGATAGGTATCGGTTTTTACCACATCAAAGGCCACTTTGGAGTGTCCGCTGTGCGGCATCAGCTCCCAAAGGGCGTGCCCTGTAAAGATTCCCCCGTAAAAATGGTTTTCTCTTTTTTGGGTGATGTCCCGGACCAATTGCTCCAACACCGGTTGCTGGTGCGCCGGTTTCACGATGCCGTATTGCAAAGCCATTGCATTGGGACCCTGCCGGTATGCGGAAGGCGTTATTCCCCCAAACAGCAGTTCCGCCTCATCAAAACAGTATTGATAGATGGCATCCCGGACTTTTTCTGCCTGCGTTTCAAAAGCAGCAGCATCTTCCGCTTTATCCAGTATTTTTGCCATTTTTGCCAGTCTTTTCAGCACCAGGTAGAAATTCATGGTGGTGTAGACCTCCGGACCTTCATCCGAGATGTTTCCGTGGGGTGAACACCAGTCGGCCAGCACATCGGTAAAGATGCCCGGTTTCCCTTCCACACCATTGTATTTCCAGACGCCCTCCGTAAACAACTTCATTTTATCCCAGTATTGTTCAAACAGCCGCGTATCGCCGTAATAGGTGTACATGTACCAGGGAACATGAATGCAGGCGGATGACCAGAGGGGAGACATTCCTTTTGTATAGTCATTGTCGGGAGCGATGGTGGACATCCGGCCCTTTTCATCCTGGGTATCGAACATATCGCGGGTAAATTTGGTCATCAGTGCCGCCAGGTCATAATTGGCCATTCCATATTCCATGCCGGTAATGGCATCGCCCATCCAGCCGTTTTTCTCACGGTGAGGGCAGTCGGTGGGTATGCTGTGAAGATTGGAGATCATTGATTTCCGGCAGATTTTATGGAGTTCATTCAGCATGGGATCGGAAGAGACAAAACGGCCCACACTGCGCACATCGGAGTTCACCTGGCAGATTTCAATATCTTCCGGGGTCAGTTCGCCGGGATAGCCCACAATATTAACATAGCGGAATCCTTTGTAAGAAAAGCGGCATTCAGCCACCTCCCCCTTTTCACCCTTGGCGATGTAGGCCATCTGCTGGTAGCCCCCCGGCTGGCCGTGGTCCCTGGGATCTTCATTCTCGCCGTAATAAATGCCGATGCGGGTTCCTTTGGGAGCATCCACTTTCAACCGGATCCACCCCGACATATTGGTTCCGGCATCGGCCCAGTGCACCCAGCCCCTTTTTTCCACTTTCACCGGCTGGAATTTCTTCACCACCCGGATGGGTTCACACAGCTGGGCTTTCAGCGCTCCGCCGGGAGAAGGTGCCGGATGCACCTGATCCCAGTCCGAATCATCCATACCGGTCCGGTTCCAGCCATCCACCTCCCGGGTGGCATCATACAGTTCTCCCATGTGGGGACCATCATAAAGCACGGGTCCCCCGGTTACTTTCCAGCTCAGGTCACTCACAATGTTCTCTTCCGAACCGTCGGCATACCGGATTTCCACACGGCATTTCAGTTTGGGTTGCCCCACGTAGCCATCTTTTCTGTAAAACCCCCAGTGGTCGACGGCGAGCATGCCATAATTCCCCCGTCCAAGCATTACACCCAGGGCATTGTCCCCTTTCCGGAGGTGGGAGGTCACATCATGCTCCACATAGAGGACCGTCTTCCTATAATTGGTCCACCCGGGGTCAAGCACATGATCCCCTACCCGTTCGCCATTGATATAAAGTTCATAATACCCGATCCCGCTGATAAAAATTTTTGCCTGCTCAATCGGCTTATCCGCTTCAAAATCTTTACGCATCAGGGGAGCCGGATCATAGGGATCTTCATGGTGGAAATGATAACGTTCCCAGATCGACATCCGTGCCCCGAAATAGCTGGGCAGATAAGTCTCGGTGCATTGCAGCTCCACCGCTTTTCTTTTCCACCACGCTTTCTCCCAGATATCCTGCGGTTTCCAGGCAATCCACCGGGCCCCCTTCCAGTCCCTTTCCTCAAAAAGGCCGGTCGAGAATGTTGCAACATCACTCCAGCCGGAGGTTTTCCCGTTTTTATCCCAGACTTTGACCTTCCAGAAATAGTCGGTGGCAGGCTCGAGTTGCTTTCCCCGGTATACCACGTGGGTATTCTGATCGCTTTTCACTTTGCCCGAATCAAAAACATCCCCCCGGTTGTCCTCCAGTTTTTCCCTGCTGGTTGCCACCAGCAACCTATAAGCCGTTTGGTACTGGTTGTTTTCACCGGAAACCAACTGCCAGAAAAACCGGGGATGCGGCATGTCGATCCCCTTTGGATTGGTCCGGTATTCACAGGTTAACCGCACTGCCTGCATGTGTGCAAAAACCGCCGCGGTTGAAAACAACAAAAGAAAAAGAGTGCCTATTCTCTTCATGATTAATATGTTTTGTAAATTTTCCCATGCCAGGGCTCAAGATCAATATACAAATCGCTTTCCACTTTCTGAACCGCTCCGCTGGCAGGGTCCCACTCCTCCATTTTTCCTTTCACGGAAAAGGATGCAGAAGCATGAACCGGTTGATCTGAATCATTGATCACAAAAACCACATCCTCCCCGTCGATTATTTTATGCGCCAGCCGGAGGGGCAATGTTTCATCACCGAGCTTCAGGGGCTTATCCACCCATTGGGCAAGCAATTCATTCAGTTGCCCGGTTGTCCAGTGCTCCAGGAAAACAACCTGTTCATTTTCCTCAAAATACTTTTCAAACCGGTTGTGCACTTCCGGGTCCGGAAAAGCTTCATGCGTGTTCACCGGCTTCTTTTCCAGGGCAATCACTTTTCCCCCGTTTTCAATGTATTCCGTCAGCCGCGACCAGGCACCGGCGTGGAGGGTGGTCACCGAGGGAAGCACAATGACTTTAAACTGAAGGGGTTGATGGACTAACCGGTCGCCCTGCACCTCACTATCAAGGATCGCCCGGGCATCAAGATGGGTATATTCCCAGCGGTTTTCAAACATAAAGCGGGAGATATCCCGGAAAGAACGATCGATGTTTTCCACCTCCGCTCTGGCCCCTGAAACACTTTTCCACCCCTTAACGCGGTGATACCGGGGCATGAATTCAGTCCACAGCGATTCGATGGGATAAACCACCCCGATATGGGAAGCGGTATAACCTCCGCGAAGCAATAATCCGATCCGGCCCGTGTAAGTGTTGAATTCATTTTTCTCTTCCTTATCCGAATTACTTAAACGCAAATAGCAATTAAAATCGGTAATGCCTCCCTGCAAAAGCATGTTCAGGTGTCCACGGACCAGTTCGGGCGGGGTTTCCTTACCGAAAACGGCACGGTCAGCCACGGGGCAGGGTTCACTCATCACCCGGTTCTGACCGGTTAACTCCGCTGCACTTGAAGCCAGCTTTGGGGTATGCACCGGCATTTCATCCGGGAGGCAGCTTAAAATATCAATCCCGGGGGCATGCATCTCACGGAAGCATTTCATGATATCCCCATACAAGGGGGCATGTGCGATCATGGATTCTTCCAGCAAAAGGTGCCCGCCTGACTTAAACTGATGTTCTTCGCACCACTCCCTTATCTGACCAAAATAATTCTCTGAAAAAAGATCACCCACTGTATGGAAATACTGATACCGGATCTTCTGGCCTTCAGGGCCGTCGTCAAAATATATCTCTTTCAGCTTTTCTTCTGGTCGGTAACCGTAACGATCTTTTATTTCCTGTGAGAGCACTTCCTGCCAGGGAAGAACGGCATGATTGTGTTTATAAGAATGAAACTGAAGCGCCATCAGGGAGGGTTCGTCTGTAAAAGTGGAAGTAAAATACCTGCCCAGGTCGGAGCCCATCGTTTGGGCATATTTTTCATGGGTAATTCGTAAAAAAGCCTTTGTTACTTCAGGGATCATTAATGAGGGATAGTGCGCACCCAATTTTCCAGGACTTTTATCGGCTGCCTGATACCCTTCGTAAAGCCGGTATTTGGTTACGGCAAAAATTTTCCATTGGCCGTCCGGGGTGTCCCATTTTAAATGAGGCCCGTCATAAAGATCCATGAGATCGGTTCCCCGGCTGTAATCTGCTTTCCCGGCTTTCACAGGAAAAGCATGAATAAGCACCGGTTTCCCCCAGGGCATCAAAAAGGTATTCTCACCGGCAAAAACCGTTGTATCCTTCATGTACAGTCCCATGCATTCCCAGGAAGGATTCTCCTTAATGACACGGTCCCCGGCATTTCCCGATGGATAGCCTTGCTCGTCGTAAAGCCAGAGATCCATCCCTT
>JAGYMR010000236.1 GCA_018400515.1 Tangfeifania sp. | reverse complement strand
CGGAGAAAGCAGTGCATCTCCTGAAGAGACCAAAAAAGCAGCGCAGAGTGAAAGCAGTGAGCCGGAGGAGGGCGATGCTCCGAAGGAAAGCAAAGAGGACGAAAAGGGAAGCAGTGAAGCTGGCGGAGCAGAAGATGAAAAAGAACAATAAAAAGGACATCTGCTAATGATTTTTTTAGTAGATTTTCGTAAATTGTAACATGACATTCGAAATTCATCATAAAAAGGACTATGCCCTGGTTCAGGTTAAAACCGACCGGCTGGATACGAATACCGCCCCCGGTTTGAAATCGGAACTGGTTGTCTTGCACAACAAGGGTGAAAAAAATATCATCATTGACATGCGCCAGTGCACGTACTGTGATTCGTCAGGGTTGCGTGCCATTCTGGTAGGGAACCGGTTGTGTGAAGATGCTTTGGGAGCATTCATCATTTCCGGCTTGCAGCCGGATGTGGAGAACCTCATCAGAATATCCATGCTTCACACCGTGTTACTTATCAGCAATACGGTGGATGATGCGCAAGACCTTTTAAAAAAGAAAGAGCAACTGTAACGCAGTATGCCTTTTGAATTGACCATACTGGGAAGCAGCTCTGCTACGCCAACGTCTGAGAGATACCCAACCGCCCAGGTGCTGAATGCACTTGGGCGGTTTTTTTTAATAGACTGCGGGGAGGGCACTCAGATACAGATCCGGCGCCAAAAAATCGGGTTCAGCAAAATAAACCGCATTTTTATTTCCCATCTGCACGGCGACCATTTCTACGGGCTTATCGGAATGATATCCACCTTCAACCTGCTGGGACTGCAGCAGGATATCCATGTCCATGCCCCGTCGCAGCTGAAAGATATCATACAGCCCCAGCTCGATTTTCTGAAGAAAGCGCTTCAGTTCAGGGTGATCTTTCATCCGCTCGATTTTAGGAAACCCCGGAAAATCTATTCGGATAAAAAGGTGGAAGTAACCTCCTTTCCCCTGAAGCACAGTGTTCCCACCTGTGGTTTTCTGTTCCGGGAGATTCCCCGGGAGGCCAATATCCGGAAAGAATGCATAGCCCGGTACAATCTGACGATCCCGGAGATCAAAGCCATCAAAAAGGGAGCTGACTTCAAAACGCCCGGAGGGGAGATCATTCCCAACAGCACCCTGACCATTCCCCCACCCCGGCCCCGCGCATATGCCTTCTGCTCCGATACAGCATTTCATCCGTCCGTGGCGGAGGTTATCCGGGATGTTGATCTGCTTTACCACGAAGCCACTTTTACCGAGGAGCTCAGCAACTGGGCCCGGGACACCTTTCACTCCACCGCCCTGGAGGCAGGGAAAATGGCAAGACTTGCCAATGCCGGCAAACTGATTATGGGCCATTTTTCGGCCCGTTATAAAGACATTACCCCTTTTCTGCAGGAGGCCCGTTCCGTTTTTCCCAACACGGTAGCCGCCGTGGACGGCACCACCTACCCCATCGGCCCCTGAAACACTCATTCTCCTTCATCGCCGCTGTTTTTAAAAAAATGCCGGTTGAAATTCACCAGATATAATTTTTCCACCGGCCGTGTAAACGCGGTATAGAGCCAGCGGTAGTACTCTTTATCGAGCATATCCTCCACCAGGTATCCATGGTCGATGAAGACGGTTTTCCACTGTCCCCCCTGGGCTTTGTGGCAGGTGAGTGCATAAGCATATTTTACCTGAAGCGCATTGAACCAGGGATTCTCACGCAGCTTCTTCCACCGGGCCCGCTTGTTTCGGATGGCTGCATAATCTTCCGAAACCGCTTCAAATAGCTGCCTGTTCTGCTCATTTGTAAACGATGCCGTTTCCATGGCCAGGGAATCCAGAAAAATTTTACAGTCGAGCTCCGCCTCCTCATAATCCACCAACCGGAGGGTGACATTGGCGAACCGGAATCCGTAAAGCGCCTCATACCCGTAAATGTGCGTAACCTCAGCAATGTCGCCGTTGGCAATAAAATCCAGCCCCGAAGCTTCATCGTTCCAATAATAATTATTCCGGACCACCATTAAAAGGTCGCCCCGCTCAATCTCATTTTCCCGGAAGAGGATCGATCCCCGGATCCCCTTGTTAAACAGATTGGCCCGTTTATTGGAGCGGGTGATCACCATGGTCTGAAAAAGTCCCTGTTTATCATAATGAGTGGTAATAGTCTCCACCAGGTCCTCTCCGGAGATACATTCCACATCGGGGAAAGAATCAATATCGAGCGGGAAGAAACCGGATGAATTTCTTCCGGTAATCCTTTTCCGGATTTGGGTGGCACAATTAAGAATACCCGAATGGAGGGCTTGCCGGACCACATCTTTCAACTCAAATTCATGCACCGTAAAACCAAAGGATCGCAGGGTGGCCGCTTCCAGTGCCGGACTGAGGGGAAGACCCACCGGCGGCAGCTGGGCCGTATCGCCCACCAGCACAAGGCGGCAGAGGTTCCCGGAATAAACATACTCCAGCAGGTCACTGAGCAGATGCCCGCTTCCGAATACCATTCTGCTGCCGCTTTCATTGGAGATCATCGAAGCTTCATCCACAATGAACCAGGTATTGGCATAAAAATTCCTGTCCAGAACAAATTTCCCTGCCCCGTCGGGGGAAGCCTGCTGGCGGTAAATCTTTTTATGGATGGTGAATGCTGCCCTGCCGGTGTAGCTGGCCATAACTTTAGCCGCCCTGCCGGTGGGCGCCATCATCACAGACCGGACCTTCAACGCCGCCAGTGTACGGATCAGGGCATTGATCATGGTTGTTTTTCCGGTGCCGGCAAATCCTTTGATCAAAATGACCGCATCTTCCTCCTCCGATGAGATGCAGCCGGCCAACCCCCTGATCAGCAATGATTGGCCGGGCGTCGGCTCAAAAGATAAATGCTTATAAAGCAGGTTCTCTATATGATTTTTTATCATACCGGCTAAATTAACAATCTGCAAGGGAAGGGAATTTATTTTTTTTTATAAATTTGCAACAATCATTCGAAAACAACTTATTAAAATTATAAAAATGAGAACCGTTATTCAAATCTTACTTGTAATTGTAGCAGCAGTAATTACCTACTTTATTTACAAGGGTGTTCAGGACCCGATTGATTTTGAAAAAACCAAAGAACGCCGCTACGATGCTACAATTCAAAGGCTCAAAGAGATCCGGAAAGCCGAACTGGCCTACAAAGATGTTTACGGAAAGTTTACCGGAAGCTGGGACACACTCATTGATTTTGTAAAAAATGACTCTGTCCGGAACGTCCGAAAAGTGGGAGAACTCACCGACAGCATGATCGAGGCCGGAATCACCGAAAAGAAAGCGGTGGAACTGGGATTGATCATTCGTGATACCATTAGGGAAGGTGTCCTGGAGTCAGTATTCGGCAGTTCTTATAACCCGGAAAAACTAAAAGTGGTGCCTGTGCCCGATACAACCGCCTATTTTGATCTGGGAGCCACCGTCATTAAAACCGGATCCGGAATTAAGGTCCCCGTTTTTCAGGCAAGGGCACACAACAACGTTATCCTGAAAGACCTTAACCGCCAATACAGAATTAATTTGAATGAACAACGCCGGTTAAATGAAAAATATCCGGGACTGAAAGTGGGTTCACTGACCAAAACGGTAAACAATGCCGGAAACTGGGAGTAATTCGGATGCATTCATTTATTACAGATCACGCTTTCGATTTAAACCGAATAAACGAATATCATTTATCCATCCAGGTAAGCCTGGATGGATTTTCTTTTTTGATCACGCACAGCGGCGGAAATAAACTGCTGGGGTTAAAAAAAGTTCCTGCCACCATCGGTTCAGAGAAGTTTCTGCCCCGGAGGTTCGCTGATTGGCTCGCATCTGAAACGATCTTTGAAAAAAGATTCGGTTCGGTCAACATCATTTATTATACCCAAAATTTTTCACTGGTTCCCTCCTCCTGGTTCGAGAAGGAAAAGCAAAACAACCTTTCAGACCTCCTTTTTGGTAGCCGTGATAATGCACAGGTCATTCACAACAGCGTTGAACCGGCAGGGGCTGAGCTGATCTTTTCCCTTCCGGAAGCACTAAAAGCCCAATTTGATCAACAATTTGAAAACCACACACTGCTGCATCCGGCCACTGTTTTACTCCAAAAAAACCACCCCCTGTTTGCTCCGGACAAAAGCGGGCTGTCCCTCTTTTTTGCCCCGGACAGCTTTCTCCTTTTCCTGTACAAAAACGGATCCCTGTTCCTGGCCAACAGCTATTACATTAAACATGCCAACGATGTGGTCTACTATATTCTGACGGCCTTGCGGCATGCCGGGATGACACCCAAAAAATGCAAACTCCTCTTATCGGGCGAGATCCATCATAAAGATGAAACCGAAGTCCTGCTCAAGAATTACTTTAATCAAATCGGCTTTTTAATTCCCGATATACACCACGATCCGGAGGTCTTCAAAGATCCCCTCCACCCCTACATTGTCCTGTTTTAACCATATTTCCGGGGAGAATTCCGGGTATTATTAAAAAATGAATATTCAGCGGTCTGTCAGTCATTAAAAGTCATGCGATTTATCGGAGGAAAA
>JAGYMR010000235.1 GCA_018400515.1 Tangfeifania sp. | reverse complement strand
GTGGTTACTGGGACTATGATGGCGGCGGACTTGGAGATATGGGGCAGCACTACCTCGATCCGGTTCAGTATATGTTAGGAAAAGATGATACCAATCCGGTACACATCAAAGTGGATGCACCCCAGCAACACTATGATGCTGTTGGCTCCTGGCGGAGGATTGAGTATACGTATGCCGACGGTTGTCAGATTATCCTCGACGGGGAGAACAAAGACAAAGATGCGGCATACATTGAAGGTCCAAACGGTAAGATTTTTCGTGGATTTAAATCGAATATTCCTCATTTACATGATTTCCTGAAAACTTTACCCGATCCGGAACCTCAGATAGAGGTATTTTCCGAATCAGTGAAGACCCGGAAAAAATTTGCACTGAACGAAACCAACGGATTCCGTTCTGCTACCCTGGTGAATCTGGGAATCACAGCTGTCCGCCTGGGGCGTTCGCTCCGGTTCGATCCTGAAAAACTTCAGTTTATCGATGATGAAGGTGCCAACCTCATGATTAATCAACCTATGCGGGCACCATGGACGATTTAAATTTTTATTGATGATGTAACATTTATTATTTTTAGAGAAATGAGCAAAAGAATATTTCAATATACAGCAATTCTGATTTTTTCCCTTTTTACAACGGGCAGTTTTGCACAAGATAACCGCACATTGGATACGAGGATAGCCGATATCCTGGCCCAAATGCCCACCAATGACCTTGTTCATCGTGATCAGGTGATCAATGAGTTAATTGAGATCGGACCGGAAGGTTTCCGGGAGCTTTCAAAGCTGCTGACACCTGCCGGTGTTGGCGATGATACAGCAGTGCGGTTTGCAGTGAACAGCCTGGCCAGGTATGCCAGTGAATTTGGGAAAGAAGATGAAAGGGATTTTGTTGAATCCGCTTTACTGGATGCTCTTGAAAACCAGTCAGACACTGAAGTGAAAACATTTTTGCTGAGCCAGTTAAACCTGGTGGGCGGCGAAAAAACGGTCAATGCCCTCCCGGAATATTTAACCGCCGGAGCTTTGTCAGAGCCGGCGGCACAAACGTTGTTGGCGGTGGGCACACCAAATGCTGCCCGTGCATTGCTTGGTGCTTTGTCGGGGGCCGACGATGAGGCACAGGTGACGCTCGTAAGAGCATTGGGCCAATTGCAATGCAAGGCGGCACTGGAAGAAATCAGCCAGCTGGCCGAAACAGATGATTCTGCCTTGAGGAAAGTGGCCCTGGAAGCTTTGGCCGGCATTGGCGACCCTTCATCATACAAGATTTTGCTCGGCGCAGCCAAAGATGTGGATTTTGAGTATGAACCAACCCTTTCATCTGAATCTTTTTTGAATTATACCCGGCGGCTGGCCGAAAAGGGCGAGATAAAACTTTGCAGGAAAGCATTGAAAGCCATTTTTAAAGCCAACCAGGAGGCTGGGAAATGGCATAATTATACCAGCGCACTAACCATTTATGCCGATTATTTCGGTTATAAAACCATCCCTTTGTTAATGGATGCAGTGGAAAAGGACAACAAGGCTTTCCGGTATTCGGTTTTGAACATAGCGGAGAACATTGGCGGAGTGGCCGGAACCCGGCAGTGGATCGAAAAAGCCGGTTCAGTGCCTGCCGGAACCAAAGCTGAAATTATCGACATGCTTGGGCGCAGGGGCGACATGCTTGCAGTTGATTTTGTTGCCAATAACCTGGATTCTTCTTCTCCCTTTGTCCGGCAGGAATCTATCAGGGCCCTGGTTAAGCTGAAGGGAAAGGAAGCCACCCCTTTACTTATTGACCATCTGGCGAAAGGCAACGATATAGCGTCAACCAAAACGGCTCTGTTGCAGTTGCTCGACCAACAACACCTGGCACCCATAGCTGCCCGGCTCGGAAAAACTTCCGGCGCCGTGAAAGTTCCTTTTATTGAATTAATCGCCGCCAAAGCAGGCAACGAATATTTTGATGAGATACTTGCGATTACAGATTCGAAAAATGAAGCGGAAAGAATGGCTGCCTTCAGTGCATTGAAAAATATTTCCACGGGGAAGAACCTTGGTGATCTTATTAAATTGTTGCTTTCGGTTGATGGTGAAAATGTAGTTGAACAGGTGCAAAAGGCGGTTGTTGTTGCAGCCAGTGGAGTTGAATCTGAAAAAACCGAAAACGGTCAATTGTTGCAGGCTTTGGAAGCTACCAGCAAAAAAGAGCGGATTATTGCTATCCTTCCTGAAATTGGCGGCGATGCTCCCCTGGAAACAGTTTCAGAATATTTCAACAACGCTTCGGGAATGTTAAAAGAGACAGCATTTGATGCCCTTGCCCGTTGGAATGATTATTCGGCAGCTTCTTTCCTTTACGAAATTTGCCAGTCAACCACCGGTGAATACCGGTCAAAAGCCTTTTCCAATTTTGTCCGGCAGGTACGCTCTGCCAACCTCCCCGATGATCAAAAACTGCTGCAATACCGGAAAATTATGCCTTACGCATCGGGTGTGGATGATCAAAAACAGTTGATCCGTGCGATTGGTAATCTGAAAACTTTCCTGTCACTGGTTTACCTGGAACAATTTCTGGAAGAAAGTAAATTGCAACAAACAGCAGCACGTGCCATCATGCAGATTGCTTTGCCCGATTCCAACGGAGAAAACGGCTTAACCGGTCAGAAGGTGAGGAATCTTCTGAAACAGGTGGCTTCAGTTATCAAAGGCGGGGAAAGCGAGTACGACATCATAAACATCAATAATTACCTTGACGAAATGCCCCGGGAAGAGGGATTTGTTCCCCTGTTCAACGGCAAGAACCTGGACGGCTGGCAAGGCCTGGTGGGCAATCCCATTTCCCGTAAAAAAATGACGGAGGAGGAATTGGCCCGCAAACAGAAACAAGCCAATGAAAAGATGCGCGAAAACTGGAGTGTAAAAGACAATACCATTGTTTTTACCGGAGAAGGAGCCAACCTTTGTTCGGTAAAGGATTACGGCGATTTTGAGCTGATCGTGGACTGGCGCATTACAAAAAACGGCGACAGCGGGATTTACCTCCGGGGGACCCCGCAAGTGCAGGTTTGGGATACGTCGCGTGTGGAAGTCGGAGCTCAGGTGGGCTCAGGCGGTTTGTACAACAATCAAAAACACGAGAGTAAACCCCTGAAGGTAGCCGATAATCCCGTAGGTGAATGGAATACATTTCATATCACCATGATCGGGGAGAATGTAACCGTTTACCTTAATGGTGAACGGGTGGTTGACAATGTTCCATTGGAAAATTACTGGGACCGCAGCCAGCCACTGTTCGAAAAAGGTCCCATCGAATTGCAGGCCCACGGAACCAACCTGGCTTTCCGCGATATTTACGTGCGTGAGATAAATACCAGGGAAATCGGGCTGACAGAAGAGGAAATCTCCGAAGGTTTTGAATCGCTTTTTAACGGTAAAAACCTCGATGGCTGGCAGGGCAATAAAACCGACTATATTGCCCGCGACGGTGAATTATGGGTTCAACCCGAAAGGGGAGGACATGGAAACCTTTTCACTGAAAAGGAATACAGCGATTTTGTTTTTCGTTTCGAATTCCAGCTTACCCCGGGAGCCAATAATGGTCTGGGCATAAGGGCACCGCTCGAAGGGGATGCTGCTTATGCGGGAATGGAGTTGCAGATTCTCGATAACACCGCTCCCATTTATGCCAACCTGCAGGAATATCAGTATCACGGTTCGGTTTACGGAGTAATCCCTGCAAAACGGGGTTTCCTTAAGCCGCTTGGTGAATGGAATTCACAGGAGGTTATTGTAAATGGAACGGAAGTAAAAGTCATCCTGAATGGCGAAGTTATTCTCGACGGTGATATTGCCGAAGCGAGCAAAAACGGCACGTTAGATGGCAGGGATCACCCCGGCCTGAAACGTAAAAAAGGTTACATCGGCTTCCTGGGTCACGGTTCCGAACTTAAATTCAGAAATATTCGGGTAAAAACTCTCAGATAAAAAGCAGGTGTTTCGCCGGTGGTACATATTCACTTTTGGGATGCCGGAAACCGGAGGGCAAAAGTTGAGACAGACCGGCAAACAATAAAAAAAACCGCTTTCCTTTTAAAAGAAAGCGGTTTTTTAATAGGTAATTAATTAAAGGCTATTTACTGCATTCAGATCCTCAAACGCCTTCTGCAGACGGGCAACCATTGATTCTTCGCCTTTGCGCAACCATGTCCGCGGGTCGTAGATTTTTTTGTTGGGTTTGTCTTCTCCTTCGGGGTTCCCGATTTGAGTCTGCAGGTAATCATGCTTTTCAGCTTCATATGCGCGTACTCCATCCCAGAAAGCCCACTGGGTATCCGTGTCGATATTCATTTTTATAACACCGTAATCGATGGCTTCGCGAATATCCTCATGCGAGGAACCTGATCCACCGTGGAAAACAAAATCCACCGGAAAATCATCATTCAATTCGTGTTTTTCCTTAATGTATTTTTGAGAGTTTTTAAGGATAACCGGCTGAAGTTTTACATTGCCTGGTTTATAAACACCGTGAACATTTCCGAAAGAAGCAGCTACTGTAAAATTGGGACTTACTTTTTTCAATTCTTCGTAAGCATAACATACCTCTTCAGGCTGTGTATATAA
>JAGYMR010000234.1 GCA_018400515.1 Tangfeifania sp. | reverse complement strand
CACAGGCGGGCAGATCAGTTGACCGCCGGCGTGATCACAAATTTCCGGAATTCAACAGGTCCGTGATCCCCCTGTACCATAATGGGGCCCGGAGCTCCCTCTTTACTGTTAAGTGAACCACCGGTAATCCCCGGAATGGGCCGGTTGGAAATAACCTCAATGCCATTATGGACAATGGTCACATGCCTTCCGACAAGCGTAATCTCATAAGTTTGCCATTCTCCCGGTTTCCGGGCCGCATAAACGGCCGGTTCAATGAATCCGTATATTCCGCCAATGTTCAGGCTGCTGGTGGCATTTACCGGACTGTCCTCAATCTGGACCTCATACCGGCCGCGCAGATAGATCCCGCTGTTGCTTCCTTCCGGGTACCTGAACTCAACACTGAGTTTAAAATCATCGAATTTCTCCTTGGTCACGAGGTTTCCCCCCACCGCTTTATTTACAAGAACCCCCCCCTCCATGCGGAACTTGTTGTTTTCGGGAATAATCCACCGGGAGAGGTTGTCATCCAGCAGGTTTTTGGGATTGCCCCAAACGGGCGGTTCTTCCCGGGTCAGATCAGGGGCCCGCACCCCGGTCCAGGGAAGCTTGTGCCCGTCAAGGACTTTGTAGCCCCGCAGCTGGTCATCTTCCAACGTAAACTCAAAATAGATGTCCTCGATATCCATCCATTGCGGGGGGATCGTAAAATGGTATTTTTCCTCTTCCGGGGAATAGTGCACTTCAGCGATGGGCCGGGCACTGCCTTCGTATCCCACATAGTACCCCACCAGGGTAGAGAAGCCGGAACGTTTAATTTCAAGCCATCCCGGGAAGCCATCGGCATCCATCAGGCCATGCCGGAAAAGCCCCAGTTCTTCCAGGTCATCGCCTTCAATTACAATGGTCAGGTCCCACCTGCCAATCACTTCCGACCCGTCACCGGTGGACTGCCCCACCACGTAACCGGGAATTACCACTGCTAAAAAAAGCAGAAAAAGAATGCTTCTGAATTTTTTCATGATCAAATAATTAATAATAAAACACTATTGCTTTTTAAAAAAGTTAAAAATATAAAAGCAAATCTAAATAAAAACCTCCGGGAAATAAAATCCAGCTTTTCACCGGTGAACCCCATTCTTCAGCCAATAATTTCAAGAATGCCAATTTCCGCAAATTATTGGAGTTCAGCGATCTGAATTTTGACCGGTCCCATCAACCCGGAGGGCTCCAGGGGAATTTCATCCATTGGCCTTCCGCGAAAATCATTGCTCAGGACAATATTGGTTTTTGTGTATTGCTTTTTGTCCGGAAAAGTCTGGTCGCCCGCCACCCGGTTGTACCATGAATTCACCACTTGAATTTCAAGTGTATTCGCTCCCTTTTGAAGTTCCCTGCTTATTTTTACCCTAAAGGGGGAAGTCCAGACAATGCCTTTATCTTTTCCATTGATTTTTACTTCAGCAATGCCCACATCCTTCACACTTCCCAGTTCCAGGAAGTACTGCCGGTCCTTTTGGGGTTCAAAACCGACACGGAAAGTTTTTTTGTACGTTGCCGCTCCTGAATAATACTTAATCCCTTCGGCCGAATTTTCAGACCAGTCCGTAAGTTCAGGAAAAGTAACGGTGCCGGGACCGCCCCATGCAGAATCAAAATGAACCTTCCACTCCCCTGCAATCGTTGCCAGGGTTTTATAAACGGGATAATTGCGCACGGCTGTCCCCTGCCTGTTTTCAGGAATTTCGCCATTGAATACTACCATAATTGCGCCATAAGGCTCCAGGATTAATGGAATGGTTGTCTGCCCCTCCTTTTGGGAAAAAGCAGCAGCTTCACGGATTTCTCCGCTTAAAGCATCCCAAAGCTCCGGTTGTTTGCCGGAGACACGGAAACGGGCATCAATTTGTTGTCTTTGGGCCGTTTGGTTGGTAACAAAATAGACATCGCTTTCCCCGATGGTATAATGAATGTAATCGAAATCGGTTTTGCTCTCGTTTTCAAGGACATCAAAATCGGCCTGCACCCCTTGCGACAGCAGGTATGCCCTGGCCGTTGGGCCCCAGGCCACTTTACCCCGGCCATATTCTTTCTCTCCTTTCTCTGATGCTCCGGTTCCCCAGATTTTTGAGGCCAGTTTGCTAAAGCGCTTTTGAGCTTCTGCTCCTCCCTCCAGGCTGATCATCTTTTCAGGCTTATATCCCAAAACGGTGGCCCCCTGTTGCAACAAGGTTTCCAATTTTTCCAGGACAGCCAGGGATAACACTTTATGACCGGGCAACACCAACAACCGGTATTTTACCCCGCCGGGTACGACAATCTTCCCATCCTCCACTTTCAGCTGTAAGAATATGGTTTCATCCGTAACATCATAATCGAATCCGGGCATCGCACCTGCAGGATCGGCGTGTTTAAACGGGAAAACATTGGGTACGTGGTCGCCGTAATAATACAACACATCAGCCACAAAGGCACCCTCCTGAACGACAGACTGCGTGCGGTGCATATAGTCGATAAAAGGCCCGGACTGGTCCCACCAGGTAACCTGGGGGTTGACATGTGTCCCGGCAAAATACTCCTGCCCGGGCAATCCCATGCCGGGCGGAGAGCAGGTAAAAGTATGGAAATAGACCCGGTTCAGCCCGGCACAGATCTCGTGATCGAAGGCCGATTTCTGGTCGTGCCACAACTCATCATTCCAGTGGGGTCCGATGGTGGTAAACGACTCAGCACCGACAATTTTCTTCCCGTAGATATGGGCAGCGGAGGAGGCCTGCTTCAGGAAGAACCTGTTTTGCGGCCGGGGCCGGTGGGGCGAAGGAGACCAGAACTCACTCATCACAATGTCGCTGAATCCGTAGTTTTTGATTCCGTCCAGCGGTCCTGCATGCGGTCCGGCCGATTCGGGCTGGATGCCCATGTTGTGCTGATGTGCTTTCTTCTGAAAGCGGGCATAATGGTTGTAAGCCACCAGGTCGCCCAGCGTTTTCCTGAAATCTGCCAGGAAACCATGGGTTGTTTGCATGTCATCGATCACATAACCGGCAACAACCGGCAGGTACTCTATGATCTCATACCCGCGGTAGTTCCTGAACTCTTCCGGGAACCGGCCGGTCCAGTTCATGCCACCGCATTCCCAGCTATCGGTCTCCATATACTTCAAGGTGGTTCCGATATGATCACCGGCGGCCTGAAAGATGGGGTCCACCACATCCTGCCAGTAAAAATCAAAGGCCGCTTTGCTCATATAATCGAGCACACTGCCCTGCCACTCCCCGCTCGATGTGGAAACATGCGCGTTGGTGCAGGTATAGCCGATCCGGAGGATGCTCCAGGTCCCCGCCGGAGCCTCCCACTCAAGATGCCCCTCTTCGTCCATACGGGATGTCAGGTTCAGAATATCCGCTTTTTTAACCACATAGGTGGTTTTATTTTCCGTTTGGGATCTGTTCCGCGGATTATAATTATGCAATAAAAACCGGGTGTCGGGGGCCGATCCACCAAGTTCATGATACCCCAGTTTATAAGCCAGATCCGTAACAACCTCATCCGTTTTATTTCCGGGTTTCAGGGGAAGTGCCAGGACAGCAATATCTTTGTAGAAACCTTTCCGGGCCGGGGGAAGGGCCAGTTTTTCGGAAATTCTCCGGCTCCCTTCAATTTTTGTTTCCGAGAATGTCAGCTGTTTTGCCGCGTACTCCGGAGTTACCCGGGGGCCTCCCAGATTCCAGCCACTCTGGATATTGAAACCCATTTCGAGTCCCAGGCGCTCTGCCTCGTCCAGTGCGAAAACAAACAGCTCATTCCACTCCGCTGATCCGAAGAGCGGACCTGCCGGGATGTCTTGATTCCCCCGCTGATTGTGACCACCGGCGTCAAAGACCATAGCTCCCTGAAAATTCCGGAATTTCATGGCTTCCAGGTCTTTGGTTATAGCCTCCCTGGTAACATTTCCGTTCAGCCACCACCACCAGCAGTTTAAACCAGAATGCCGTTCCGGGGTTTTAAAATTCTTTTTCAGGTGAAGGAGAAGGTCGTTTGAACTGCGCGAATTTTCATGATCATTGCTGCAACTGATTGCCGGAATCAGGAAGAGGAGGGGGATAAAATGTTTAAAAAAACGAAAAGCCATTTGTTTAGATTTTAAAATTCAATAATCCGGTTTTTTTGGCCTAAGATAATCAAAAAAAAATTTGAAATTATCGACAAGACCATTGTTTGGCAGGGAGGAGCAATTGCGGACGTTCGTTGCAGATCACCTCCTTTCCGTTGCGCTCAAGCTGGGGACAGCAGGATTAATTCCAATGTTACCAATTTTCAGAATTATACTTTTTTGTGTAGTAAAACCATTTAAATCACTACGTTTGCACACTTTTTTAAAAGAAAGAAAAGTAAAATCAGTTAATATCAATTTATTCCGATGATAACAGTTGCAGATTTAAAGATACAGTTTGGGAAAAGAGTGCTTTTTCAGGATGTGAACCTGAAATTTACCGCAGGAAATTGCTACGGTATAATCGGCGCAAACGGAGCAGGAAAATCAACATTTTTAAAAGCCATTTCAGGAGAAATCGACTCCACTTCAGGCCAAATTGGTTTGGGCCCCGGCGAGCGGCTTTCCGTATTGAGCCAGGA
>JAGYMR010000233.1 GCA_018400515.1 Tangfeifania sp. | reverse complement strand
TTAAAATGCTTTTCGAAAATTATTGAAATATTTCTGTGCCGCAGGGAGAAATCCCTCAGTATGGGATTTAATGCCTGCGATGCCGAATGCTCAGGCATATTTAAAACCGAACGAATCGTGTTAAGTGCCCTTTCATCACCTGTATAAAGAAACCGTGCGATTACCCTCGATGAGTCCGGAATAAATTTTATATCCTTTCTGTTTACTGCTACCTGCATTGATTGTTTATTTAATAATTTTTCTAAAGGTAGTGGTAAATGTGGAATATCATCTTTTATTTTTCATATCAATTTTATAGCTTGGTATCCGTTTTTCTGAAAGAGAAATATTAAAAAGTGAAACGATCAGGTCAAACATTTTAAGGCCTAAATGTCGTGCTTAAACCGCGGGAGTGCATTTCTTTCCGGACTTAAAGCAAAAAGAGGTCAGCCATTCCTGTTTGGTTGCATAATAAACATCTAAATTAATTTTTTCTCATGAACTTAAAGATTCTTTTTTTGATTGTTTTTTTCTTTGGAGCCTCCGCATTAAATGCGGGCAAATTGCCCTTTTTGAAAATCAGCGATAACAAAAGATACCTTGTTACCGAAGACGGAAAGCCCTTTTTTTGGTTGGGAGATACGGCCTGGGAGCTGATTCACCGGCTGGATAAGAAGGAAACCCGGCGGTACCTCGATGACCGGCAGGAGAAAGGTTTTACCATCATTCAAACGGTGATTCTGGCGGAGTTGGATGGATTGCGGACGCCCAATGCCAATGGGGATATTCCGCTTTTGGATAATGATCCGGCCAAACCTAATGAGGATTATTTCAGGCATGTGGATTTTGTGGTGAGGCAAGCTGCCCGGCGGAATTTATATGTGGCTTTGCTTCCCACCTGGGGCGATAAATTTAATAAACGGTGGGGAACCGGACCCGAGGTGTTTTCTCCGGAAAATGCAGCGATCTATGGCCGGTACCTCGGAAAACGCTATAAAGATCAGGAGAATATTGTATGGGTCCTGGGTGGCGACCGCGGACCGGCGGATGAAGAAGACCGCAGGATCATCCGGGCGATGGCAAAAGGCATTCAAGCAGTCGACAAAAAACACCTCATTACTTATCATATATGGGGCGGAAAGCGGGCCACCGAATATTTTAACGAAGACTGGCTTGATCTGGAGATGTTTCAAACCGGTCACAATAAACAGAGCCGTGATTATGAATTTGTATGGGCTGCCCGGAATATTGAACCGGTGCGCCCGGTTATCAACAGCGAACCACGGTATGAGAACATCCCCGATAAATTAAGGGATCCCTCGGAAAATGGCTGGATTGATGCAGCAGATGTCAGAAGATCTGCTTACTGGACCATGCTTGCCGGTGCCGCAGGGTTCACTTATGGTTGCAACGACATCTGGCAGATGTACAGTGTGGACAGGCAGCCGGTTATTTATGCCCGCACAGGATGGGAAGCTGCAATGCAGCTCCCGGGAGCGCAAAGCATGGAATATCTGAAAAGACTTTTCACTGCATTTTCCTGGCAGGGGCTGGAGAACAACCAATCGGTAATTCTGAATGAGAATCCCGGGGGACAACAATTTATAGCTGCTGCCACCGGAAAAGAAAAGGATATTCTGGTGGTGTACACCCCTGTTGGGGAAAAAATAACGGTTGATTTATCGGTGTTGGAACCTGAAAAATTAACTGCTTACTGGTATAATCCCCGCAGCGGAAAAACGAAAAGGATCGGTGAATTCAGCAACACCGTCCAGCCTGAGTTTACCCCTTGGTCTTCCGGTGAAGGCAGTGATTTTGTGCTTGTTGTTTTGGGAAAAGATTTACCCCGTCAACTCGCAAAGTAAGATGGGAAAGAAATAAAATAAAGAAACATAATCATGAAAAAAATGAAAAGACGGACCATGCTTAAAACCCTTGGGGGCGTTTCTCTGGCCGGTTTAGGCCCTTTTTTTGAGAAGATTGCCGGAAGGAGTGTTTTCTCAAAAGATTCACCCCAAAAAATGGATACGGACATTTTGGTTGTGGGAGGTGGCACGGCGGGGGTTATTGCGGCCATTCAATCGGCCCGTGCCGGATGTTCAACCGTTTTAATCGAAAATGGCAGTCAGTTGGGAGGAACCATCACTACGGGAGGAGTTGCTTTCCCCGGGCTGTTTTTTGCCTGGGGGAAACAGATTGTCGGGGGCATTGGCTGGGATCTTGTTAAGGAGGCCGTTGATCTG
This sequence comes from Tangfeifania sp., assembly GCA_018400515.1. The sequence continues at coordinate 2,406 of JAGYMR010000233.1, read as the reverse complement.
AATGACGGTGAACTTCCTGATTTTTCAAAACCTTACGGAAAAAATCATCCCAAACACCAGGTGCGTTTAAACGGAGCCCTTTATGCCCTGTTAGCTGAAGAGAAATGCCGCGATGCGGGTGTTCAGATCCGTTACTATGAAACGCCGGTTGATGCCCGCTTCACAGGAACGGAGTGGCAGGTGGAGGTAAGGGGAAAAGGAACCCATACCATGGTTCATGCACGACAGGTGATTGATTGTACCGGGAATGCTTTTTTAACAGCGCTGGGAGGTTTTAATGTTTTGCGGGGAAAGGAGATTCAGCCGGGAAGCCTGATGTTCCGTATCGGGGGATATGATATTGACCAATTGGATATGGAACTGATAAAGGCGAAGTACCAGCAGGCAATCGCCCGGGGAGAGCTGGTCAGGGAAGAATTCAGGAATAACATTGAAGGGCTGCTTCGAAGCCGGGGAGACAATATTTCCCATATTGCCGGGGCCGATTCCACCACCTCCGGGACCCATACCATTGCCAATATCCGTGGCAGGAAATCGCTTTTGGATACTTTGCGTTTTTTAAGGACCCTGCCCGGTCTTGAAAGGACCCATGTAATATCCATGCAGCCGGAAACCGGCGTCAGGGAAACATACCGTATAGAAGGGGAATATCAGATTTCCCATAAAGATTACGTTTCAGGAAAAGTATTTGACGATGCGGTGTCCTATTCCTTTTATCCAATTGATTTACATGATGAACATGGAGTGGTCCCGGATCATTTATCCGAAAATACGGTGGCAACGGTTCCTTTACGTGCGCTGGTGCCCAGGCACAGCGCCAATATGCTTGTTGCCGGGAGGTGCGTTAGCAGCGACCGCCTGGCAAATTCCGCGCTTCGGGTCCAGGCTTCCTGCATGGGAATGGGACAGGCAGCAGGAGCAGCGGCCGTGCTTGCTGTTCATCACAAAACGACCCCCTTAAAAGTGCCCCTGAATGAGATAAAAGCACTGATCCGGAAGCATGGAGGAATCGTTCCGGGATAATCCGGGATAAAACGAATCAAGAAGCGAAAATTCCGTAACAGGATTTACTTTAATTTTCATTTGCCGGGTTAATGGATCGGCTTTTGCCACCGCAGCAAACCATCCATATTGTCGGGAAGCTGGTATTTGACAATATGATCGGACAGTTTTTCACCGATTATTTCGATTCTGTTGAAGTCGGCATTTCCCATCCCTGTTTGGGCGCAATACTTCAGGTACCCCACCTGGTCAAAATCGATGCCCATGAGTTCAACGCCGACGCGGTCGGCTGCAAGCCAGTCGGTACTGGCAACGCAAACCCCGTGAGGACGTGGTGTGCCCCGGGTGGGGCCATTGCCCTCCATTCCTTCATAACCGTCGATCAACGCCAGATCGGGGTGAAGTTGCCTTGCCAGCATGTACATGTTGAAATTGATCCCGTGATTTCCCCTTCCGTGGACCCGTTGTTTGTCGTTGGCAGTTCCCGGTTTGGACCTTACCGCCCTGTCCGAGAACCGGATGTCTTCGTTAAAGAGCGTGAATCCTGCATCTTTTATAGGGGCTCCAAAGACAATGTTTTTCAGGGATAAGGTCACCACGACCGAAGTATGCGTCTTCATCCGGGCGGAGGAGATAACGTATGAACCGGGATCCAGAATGAGCCGCGACACCCGGATGGGATTGGGCTTTAATTCATTCTGATTGATAACGTACATCTTTTCATAAGGCTCCCGGTCGAGATCAACCAGCTTTACCGGGTATCTTGAAAGCAGGCGGAAGTAGCCATAATTGTCAAACCCCTCCAGTGTTGGAGCGCTGGCAGAGGATTCCGCGATAACCACATTCTCCAGTTTGTTGATGGATTTCAAAAATTCCAGGATCCCTTCCAGGGTGTCGACATGGGTGCAGGCCAGCGGGACATAGATGAGCACCACATTGGGTTTGATCACCACCCGTTTGTTGCCAATTGCTTTTTTTATCTCTTCCGAAAAAGGTCTGAGAGCGCGGAAAGCCATATCGGCGCGATCCTTTCCGGAACTGATGGCTACCCGGGATTGGGTTCCCGTGGGGGTGCTGAAAAATTCGTCATTCCCCGGGAAAGGATAGCAGGATAAACCTGCTCCGGCGATCATGGAGGTTTTAATAAAATTCCGGCGATCCAAAGGTTTCATTCAGATGCGTATTATTTCTGATTCTATTTTTTCAACTCCGTAATAGCCAGAAAGCTTTTCCTGGCAGGGGAGAAGTTCCACCCGGGGTCTCGTTCCCGCCAAAATCTGCAGGCGGGAACTTCGCCGGGAATTTTTCCGGCCTGCTCAAAAACCCCGTCAGGCGTAGACCCGTTCAATGAGTGCTTTCATATAGCCAATGGTAAAGGCAGCATTGGCTTTTTTGGTGTTTTTG
>JAGYMR010000232.1 GCA_018400515.1 Tangfeifania sp. | reverse complement strand
TTCCACGGTTGCCTCCGGGTCATCCCGGATAATCCTGGCGACCACTTTGTCCGCATCTTTTTTTGCAAACCCCAGCATGACTAATGCAGATAACGATTCTTTCCGGATTGTATTGTCTGCAGGAATTAAAATTTGACCGGCATCGGGCATTTGTCCGAACTTATCTTTCAGATCAACAATGATCCGCTGGGCTGTTTTGGCGCCAATTCCCTTTACCGCTTTCAGGACATCTGCATTTCCGGAGGATACGGCTGCGATCAACTCGTCGGTATTCAGCGAGGAAAGCATCATGATGGCGGTATTGGCCCCGACACCATTTACCGAGATCAATTCCCGGAACAACTCCCGCTCCCTTTTTTCTGCAAAGCCAAAAAGAATGTGTGCATCTTCCCGTACCACCTGGTGAATGAGCAGGCTGGCCTCTTTCTTTCCGTTCAGTTTACTGTAGGTATTGAGTGAGATATTAATTAAATACCCTACGCCGCCGGCTTCAAGCACGGCACTGGCAGGATTCAGGTCTGCAAGGGCTCCCCGGATAAATTCGTACATGGAATGATCGGTTTAATAATTTTGATTGTTGTCGCCGGCCTCAATATCGACCCCTTCATCTTCCTGATTGGATGTGATATCATACCCTTTCAGGGGATTTTTTGAAATTTCCCCGTGCATTTTCCGGTTTTTAAAAATATCGAGGGCAAGATAGAGGGCCTGCCGGAACGAATCGGGGGAGGCTTTGTTTTCACCGGCAAGCGAATAAGCGGTGCCATGGGCCGGGGATGTCCGGATAAAAGGCAATCCTGCCGTATAGTTCACCCCTCGTTCAAAGGAGGCAAGTTTAAAAGGGACAAGCCCCTGATCGTGGTACATGGCCAGGATGGCATCAAATTTCCGGTAATCCTCGGAGCCAAAGAAGCCATCGGCAGGATAAGGGCCGAGCGCCATAATGCCCTCCTTTTTCGCCTGGATGATGGCCGGTAAAATGACTTCATTCTCCTCTTTTCCCAGAAGCCCGTTATCCCCGGCATGGGGATTCAGACCAAACACCGCAATTCGCGGCCGTGTAATGGCAAAATCCTGTTGCAGCGATTTGGAAATGATTCTGATTTTCGATAACACCGCCTCCTTGGTAATATTTTGGGCCACCTCAGCAAGAGGCAGGTGGGTGGTTACCAACCCGATTTTCATGGTTTCACTTACCATCAGCATGAGGTAGTCCCGGACGTCAAATTTTTCCGCCAGATATTCCGTATGCCCCGGAAAATGGAATTTCTCACTTTGAATATTGTCTTTATTGATGGGCGCAGTGACCAGCACGTCGATAAGCCCGTCCCTCAAATCCGATGCAGCCCGGTCCAGGGCCATGAAAGAGGATTCTCCGGCGATGGGGGTGGACTTTCCCAGTTCCACCCGTACATTATCATCGATGCAATTCAGCACATGTGCCCTTTTTGGACCGGCTTCCTTTGGATTACGCACATGGTTCAAACTGAGATTACTGATATCAAGCGCTTTCCGGTGGTACGCCGCCACCTTCGGGGAGCCGTATACAATGGGAATGCACATATCCAGGATGCGCTGATCCATTAACGTCTTCATTATGACTTCGTAACTAATCCCGTTGATATCCCCGTGGGAAATCCCCACCTTTATTAAATCAGCCATACCGTTATTTTTCTGTAAATTATAAAAATGCGTCGTTTTCGACGAGCGGCAAAGTTACGTTTTTAATTGAATTTTTTCAAAAAGTGGTAAAGCAGCCGTGTTCCGAAACCGGTTCCTCCGGCCGGACGGTAGGCGTCCTTTTCCTGCAAAAAGGCAACACCGGCGATATCAAGGTGCATCCAGGGATAACCGGTGAAATGTTCCAGAAATTTTCCGGCAACCGAGGCCTGTGCTTCCCGCGATCCCAGATTGTTCAGATCAGCAACGGACGATTTCAGCGGTTTGGCAAAATCTTCCCAGAGCGGCACCTCCACGATCCGCTCAAAGACCGCATCGCCGCTCGCTTTCATCTTTTGCATATTCTCCGGGGTGTTGCCCATGGCCACCAGGGCATGGGGCCCGGTGATGAGTGCCGCTGAACCGGTCAGGGTAGCCACATCGATCACCAGGGAGGGCTCCAGTTTTTTTGCATAGCTCAGGGCATCGGCCAGGAGGAGGCGGCCTTCGGCGTCGGTATTTTTTATCTCAACGGTGGTACCGTCGTACATGGTAACCACATCCCCGGGAACGTAGGCATTCCCGTCGGGCCGGTTATCGGTTGCCGGCACAAGTCCGATCACATGCAGCGGACACCTGTTTTTTGCCAGAGCAAAAAGTGTTGCCGCCACCACAGCGCCTCCCCCCATATCGCTTTTCATCAGGTCCATCGATTTTGCGGTGGGCTTCAGGCTCAGTCCCCCGGTGTCAAACACCACACCTTTCCCCACCAGCACCACCGGTTTTTCATTTTTTGGCCGGGGAGGCTTCCATTCCAAAACGGTGAAAGTAGGGGGATCGGGACTGCCCCGGTTTACGGCCAGCAATCCCCCCATCCGCAGGGCCTCAATTCGCTTCTTGTTAAAAACCTCCACCCGGAAATCCGCTTCAGCCCCCATGGTTTCCATCGCTTCCGAAAATTTCACAGCCGTGAGGTATGAAAGGGGTTCGTTGATTAAATCCCGGGCATGAAAAACAGCCTCCACAAGGACCATCAGCTCCTCCACCTGATCGCCGGCATCCGGGGGTACCTTCACAAAAAGCTCCCGGGGGAACACCGGGTCTTTCTCTTTTTTGTATTTTGAAAAGGAGTAAAGCGACAGAAGAAATCCTTCCAGAAAAGGATGCCACAGGTTCTTTTTACTGAAAGTGCCCACCTGAACCCTGAAAATTTTCTCCTTTTTCACCGCTTCAAAAAATTCTGCCCCTGCTTTCCGGGCGGATTCGGCCTGCTGATGATCCGGTTCCTCCATGGGTTTATAAAAAAAGAAAAGGTGGGGGTATTTATACACCCTGCACGTGGTCTCCTTTTCCAGCTTTTCCTTTAAATAGCCGGTTTCTGATGCAGAAAAAGAAGCGGATGAAAACTGATCCAATGTATCAACGATTACTGCCGATGAGCAATTTTCTTTGAATTCTGTTATTTTTGTAAGTTTTGGTAACATGCTGCCTTTTTTTGCCAAAAATAATACAATATAAATTGTCCGGGCATAATAAACAGGAATAAGGAACAGTTTGTTTTCAGCAACAGGGAGTGAACCACCGCCCCTGAAGGGGACCCGGAGTTTAGGAAAGAAAGGATGGATTACATCAGCAATAAATTATTTAATTTACTTATTAACAAATAATTCTAAAAGTTTAACCCAATGAACTCCGGATCCGTCATAAAAAAAGCCCTGCAACTGGAGCCCCTTACCTTTGAGGAGGGCCTTTTCCTTTACCGGAAGGTGCCGACCAGCGAATTAATGATGGTGGCCAATGAATGCAGGCAGTTACAGGTACCGGGCAACAAAGTGGGCTGGATCATTGACAGGAACATCAACATTACCAACGTTTGCATTTCGGGATGCAAATTTTGCAATTTCCACTGCAAGATTAACGAAGCCGAACAATACATCACCTCCATCGATGAATATTGCGAAAAGACGGATGCATTACTCAGGGCAGGCGGGAACCAGCTTTTGCTGCAGGGAGGCATGCACCCACGCCTGGGGCTCTCCTTTTACACGGGGCTTTTCACCGAATTAAAAGCTCGTTACCCCTCCCTGAAGCTCCACGCCCTGGGGCCGCCCGAAATCGTTTTTCTTTCAAAAAAAGAGCGGAAAAGCTACCGTCAGGTGCTGGAGCGTCTGGTTGCCGCGGGAATGGACAGCCTGCCCGGAGCCGGCGCCGAGATCCTTTCCGACCGGGTACGGAAAGCCATTAGCCCCGGGAAATGCAATACCGGAGAGTGGCTTGACGTCATGCGCGAAGCCCATCAAATGAACCTGGTCACCTCTGCCACCATGATGTTTGGCCACATTGAAACCCCCGAAGAGCGGATCCGGCACCTTATTCACCTCCGGCAGGTACAAAGCGAAAAACCCCGCGGGCATTACGGGTTCGTGACATTTGTTCCCTGGCCCTTTATGGATGAAGGAACGGAGCTCCGGCGTGAAGGGGTATCCAACCAAACCTCGGCCAATGATTATGTACGGCTGGTGGCCATCAGCCGGATCATGCTGCACAACATAAAAAACCTGCAGGCTTCCTGGCTGACCGTGGGTGCCTCTGTTGCACAGCTTTGCCTTCACGGGGGAGCCAATGACTTCGGATCGATCATGATGGAGGAGAAGGTTGTATCCGCTGCAGGTGCCCGTTACAAAATGGATGCGGCAGGGATTCAGCAGGCCATTCGCGAGGCCGGTTTTGAACCCTGTTACCGCAACCAGGCATACGAAGAAGAGAAGATTCCCCGGGTTGCCCCACGGAATTAGCATTCACCAGGGGCAGCTTCGCCACCGGAACTATAATGCATCCGGTCAAAAATAACGGGCAAATCCTTTTTTATACCAAAAGGATGTTCTATTTTTACCGGTTCAAATTAAAAAAACCACAAAAGCTGCATGTTTAATTTTGGTATTTTTTCAACACACCTCCCTTACCTTGCTTTTGTGTTTTTCTATG
>JAGYMR010000231.1 GCA_018400515.1 Tangfeifania sp. | reverse complement strand
TTTGCCCGCCGTTGGTATGATAGCTGTAGTGTTTCCTCTTTTACCATATCGAGCCACTCCACGAACAACCGCTCGCGAAAGCGGTTATTTTTCAGGGCGGGTGCACCGAGATGAACATCGGAAACAAAATATATTTTCCCTTTTTCTGCCAACAAAAAAAATTAAAAATTTTGCAAATTTAGTTCAAAACTTCAGACAAAGCTTTATTTAGTTCCTGCCCTTTCAGATCTTTGGCGACAACCACCCCTTCGCTGTCAATCAGGTAATTGTATGGAATCGTTTGAACATTGTATTTCAGAACAGCCTGTTTACTTCCTTCCATATCCCCGACATTGATCCAGTTAAGCCGGTCCTGGTCAATCGCATCAACCCATTCAATCCGGTTCTCATCCACACTCACCTGGTAAATTTCAAAACCTCTGTTTTTATACTTCCGGTAAGCTTCGACCAGTGCTTCATTCAGGATGCGGGAACTGCGGTCAACGGCCGACCAGAACTGAAGCAAAACCACTTTCCCCCGCAACGAAGACAAAGCAACCTCCTCTCCGGAGGGTGTGGGCAAAACAATATCGGGAGAATTTTCTCCCTGCTCCCGGATCAATTGCTGGAGCCGGGCATTTTGCTCATCTTTAAGCAATTGCAGAGTGTTTTGATACAGTGCCTTGACGTGGGGGGAGCCCGGGTAAACCGAGTTCAGAGCCGAGGCAGCTACACGCATGGGCTGCATTTCCTTGATCACATACTCCTGGGGGCTGAATTTCTGATACAGCGCCAGGACACTGGCCATAGAGAAGGGATGATCCATTACAAAACGGGTGGAAAAAGCCGTCTGCTCCTCTTTTATTTCCAGGGCCGCTTCGTTCCAGCGTCGCTTTAAACGCGGATAGTCCGGATTCCCATTGTACAAATTGTGCAGTGACTGCAGGGAATCCAGCTTTTGCTGGGTTTCACTCAAACGGTCAACCAACTCCTTCACCAAAAGGGACCCTTCCGATCCCTCCACCTGGTATTCGCGCTCAAAATTGGCAACATCTGCCTTCACCTCCACCTGCTCCGTTGAATCTACAAGCAGAGTAATAAATTTATTTTCAGAGAGTTTTAATAAATAGTAGCTGGGGATGTCCGTTTTCCCACGGAACTCAAAATGCCCTTCACGATCCAACACCGCAGAATCCAGAGGTTCCGTTGCAGAAACCATTAATTTTTCGAGGTAGATGGTATTTCCCCCGGCATGTGAAATCCTTCCGCTTATGGAAAATTGATCCGCCTTTTTGCTGCAACCCGCCAGCAGCAGGACACCAACCATTATTCCCATAGCAAATAACTGTCTGATCTTCATACCCGTTTTTTATTAGAAGCTGTAAAATTAACAAATTCCCATATTCAAAAAATATGAATGAGCGAAAATAACATATTTTAAAGATTTTGTCAGAACGTTTATTTATGAGATGAATTCCCTGATAATTCGTAAAAAAATTTTATGTTCGCTGTTTATCAATTTTTAGGACGTGAAAGTTTATTACGATATCGACCAGTTTAAAGCCCGTAATCCGGTAGTTACCATCGGTACTTTCGACGGTGTGCACCTTGGACACCAATTGGTGATCCGGCATTTAAAAGCGTATGCCCGGAGGTACAAAGGAGAATCGGTCATTTTTACCTTTTCCCCGCATCCACGGCTGATCACCTCCCCCGATGAAAAGAACCTCCGGTTGTTAACAACCCTGGAAGAAAAGAAACATTTATTTGAAAAATCGGGCGTCGACCATTTGATCGTTTACCCGTTTACCCGTTCCTTTGCCCGGCACAGCTATTCACAGTTTGTGAAAGAGATCCTGGTTGATAAACTCCATACCTACTGCCTCGTGGTAGGGTACGATCACCGCTTTGGAAAGAACCGCGAAGGGGGGTATGAATACCTCAAAGCATCAGCGCAAACCCACGGCTTCCATATTGAAAAACTGGATGCCCTGTTAATGGACGAAACCAATGTCAGTTCAACCAAAATTCGTCGGGCCCTGCAACAGGGGGACATTTCGAAAGCCAATAAATACCTGGGCTACCGGTTTACACTGCATGGGAAAGTGGTGGAAGGGAAGCGGGTCGGACGAAAGATCGGATTTCCCACGGCCAATATCGAAGCCTCCGATGTACATAAACTGATACCCGGCTACGGGGTATATGCGGTGGATGTCATGATCGAGGGAAAGAAGCATGGCGGAATGCTGAACATTGGCTCCCGTCCCACCTTTAACCACAATGCTGATCAAAGAAGCATCGAGGTTCACATTTTTAATTTTTCCGGAGACATCTATCACAAAGCGGTCACATTGATCTTTGCCGGTAAAATCAGGGAGGAACAAAAATTCAGCGGGGCAGAAGCACTGACCGAACAATTAAAAAAAGACAAAAAGACAGCGCAAAAGATCCTGAAAAAAAACGAAGGCCCTTGCGAACCCCGGAAGGAGTATTGACCAGATTTCCACCTACGTCTACCCGGGAAAAGCGATGCATCTGATAATAATTTTCAACCAGCACCGCAGCATCCCGGTTCCACCGGAAAATCTCTGCCGGTCTGCCGGAACGTCCTTACTTTTTTATCAGTGCACAGGAAACCGGCAGGTGGTCGGACATGCGCAGACCATGGGTCTGAAAATTAAATGCCTCAAACCCCCCGCTGTAAAAAATATAGTCGATGCGGAAGGAGGGCAGTTTCCCCACATAGGTGAGCCCGATACCGCTTCCGGAGGTAACAAAGGCATCCTTCATGCCCTTCGTCAACTGCCGGTATGAATAAGAAGCGGCCGTGTCATTCAGGTCCCCGCAAACAATCACATGGTACGGAGATTTTTCAATATATTCCCGGATGATCTCTGCCTGGCGGGCCCGCATCCGGAAACCTTCACGAAGCTTCTCTCCCATCCGTTTGACATCTTTTAAATCATCTGATATAGAGGCACCAACGGAATCAATGATGGAAAATTCCCGGGGATCGATCCCGTAAGAGTGAAGGTGCACATTAAAGATCCGGACCGTATCCTCTCCGATTAAAACATCGGTATAAATGGTAATGTTCCGCGAATTTTCGAAACGGATCTCATCCATATAAATGATGGGATAGCGCGTCAGGGTCACCGATCCAAAAGTGGAGCTCGACCGGGCATACTGGTAATGGTTGATAAAATTTAACTCCTTCAGCGTTTCACTCAGGTTGAAGATGCGGTTTTTTCGCAAGCGGACCTCCTGAAGGCAGATAATATCGGGGGCTTCTGTTTTCAGAAAGCGGGTGATCTCACGGGCGGTGGCCTGCTGCTGCGACCGGCCATTCCCTGCAAAGTGATTCACATTGTAGGAAAGAACTTTTAAATCGGCATTCTCAAGACTTTCCCCGCTAAGCTGAACATACCGCGCCAGCACTCCCCATCCAAGAATGATGGCCAGCAACGACCCCCAGATAAAACGAGGTTTCACAAGCAACCACAGCAGTATAAAAAAAACGTTGACTGCCAGCAGCAAAGGGTATCCCAATCCGAAAAATGACAGAAGGCTCCACCTTTCAGGAGAAATATAAACCGACAGATAGACCGCAACCAGTCCCAGAATAACGGCCAGGTTGATTCCCAACAAAAGATATACAAACAATTTTTTCACGATTCCCTGCAATAATCTTTCTTTACCAACCACAAAATTGCCAAAGATATTTCATTTTTCCTGTGCTTATTGAAAAATTCTTCTTCTCCGCCCAACAGACTCCCTCCCGGGGCCTCATCTTCGACACCGGAGCATCCGTGCTTTTCCGCGAATATCCTTCTTGATGGTTACCTGGCGGAACCCCTGCCGGATCATCAGCTGCTCCATCTCCGCCTCCAGATTTTCGTTGATCTCGAAAAAAAGCCAGCCGCCAGGCTCCAAAAACCGGCGGGCAAACCGGCCTGTTTCGCGGTAAAAGACCAGCGGATCGGCATCGGGAACGAAAAGAGCTCCTTCCGGCTCATTCTCCAATACATTCGGGAGCATCCCGGCTTTTTCGAATTCCCTTATATAGGGCGGATTACAGGTAATCAAACCAATGTTTTCCCAATCCCGGTTCTCCCAATCTAATATATTTCCCCTGAAAAAACGCACCTCCAACCCGTTCATCTGAGCATTCCTGCGGGCAAGTTCAAGCGCCTTTTCCGAAATGTCAACCCCTGAAACAGACGCCTGCTTCAGGGCCTTTTTCAGTGCCAGCGCAATGCAGCCACTGCCGGTTCCCACATCAAGAACCGAAAACTTCCCGTTTTCCGGGCAGGAGGTTAAAATCCACTCCACCAGTTCTTCCGTTTCAGGGCGGGGGATCAAAACGGAAGGATTCACCCGTATCCTAACCCCGTGAAATTCCGTCTCGCCAAGGATGTATTGAATGGGTTCATAACGGCGGAGGCGACTGACAATTTCCCGGATGGCCCTTTCGGAAGCGGCATCCAGCTTTTTCCCCCGGTTGAACACCTGATCCGTATAACTCATACCGCAAACATGTTCAAAAATCAGCCTAATAAAGCCCCGGACCTCGTTTTCAGGATAAAATCCGCTCAATTCTTTTTCGATGTATTGAATTGTCGCTTCCATTGTATTACTTTTGGCATCACAAAGATACTTTTTCCCGTCAAATGAAGGTAGAAGAA
>JAGYMR010000230.1 GCA_018400515.1 Tangfeifania sp. | reverse complement strand
TTCACCTTCTTCCGTTTCAGCCATCATTTTTGCTTTATAAATTTCCGGCGTTCCCGTGCCCGTTTATTTTAATCGTTGGAATCTGTCCCTATTTTCCGTATTTTTATAAATAACCGGAACAAAATATCCGATAAATTCAAGATTAATGATCAAAATGAGTTGCAAAATCCTGCTGCTGTGGCTGGTTTCCCTTCTCACCGCCTGCGGGGTTCAATCATCCAAATACATCTACAACGAGGGCATGGTTTACGGCACCCTCTACCACTTCGTTTATGAAAGCCCGGACGGAAAGGACCTGCACGAGGAGATGAAAGCGAAGTTAAAGGAGTACAACCGGACATTTTCGACCTTTGACACGGCATCAGTGATCTCAAAGATCAACCGGAACGAGCCGGTGAAATTAAATGCCCTGTTCCTGGAGTGTTACCGCCGGGCCATGGAAATTTCTGCCATTACCGGCGGTGCTTTTGACATCACCACGGGTCCCCTTGTCAATGCCTGGGGCTTCGGACCGGAGCAACGGAAAGAGATGACGGAGGAGCGAATCGACAGCCTGAGGAAGATCACTGGTTTCCGGAAAATTCAACTGACAGGCGGAAAAATACAAAAGGAAGATCCCGGCATGAAACTCGATATGAGTGCCATTGCTAAGGGCTATACGTGCGACCTGCTGGCAGCTTTTCTTCAAAAAAAGGGATGCAAAAACTACATGGTGGAGATCGGAGGGGAGGTGGTGGCCCGGGGAAAAAACGAACAGGGCCGGGTATGGACCATCGGCATCAGCAAGCCGGAAGAAACCGCCTTTTTCAATAACAGCGACCTGCAGGCAAAGGTGCACCTGCCCGGACATGCCCTGGCCACATCGGGCAATTACCGCAACTATTATGTGAAAAACGGAAAAAAATATGCCCACACGATCGACCCGTCAACCGGCCGTCCGGTAGAGCACAATCTGCTCAGCGCCACCGTACTGGCAGAAAACTGCATGGATGCCGATGCTTTTGCCACGGCTTTCATGGTGCTGGGAACGAAAAAATCCATCCGCCTGGCGGAAAAAATGCCGGACATCAAGGTCTATTTCATCTATTCCGGCGCGGATGGAACCAATCAGATTTATTTCTCAGAAAACTTTAAGAAACACCTGGTAAAATAAATGGCTAAGCGGGTGCAGGGGTTCCTGCCTGTACAGGAGATGAAATGGATGGCTTCCTGAAAGGGATCAGGACCTGCCGGGCTTATTCCCTGCCACCGGTTTGGTGAAAGGCCCCTTGAAGGCATCCGGGCCCACAACGGGTTGTACCCTGGAATAATCAATTTCCCGGGCGACCTTCCGCTGCTCCAACCGGTCCTGCGTCTGGTAACAATGAACGCCCTGACGCTTCAGATGCCTGTTGCCTCCCACATGGGTGTGGGGAAATTTACCGCCTCTCTTGAACAATATCCGTGTTGCTAACCCTAAAAGCGCGATCGAAACCAGGGCAACGGCAAGCAATATGACTTTAATGATCTCCATATTTTATTCTTTTGAAGTTACAAAAATACATTTTTTTATCACTGATGATGCCTTTTTTTTCACCAAAAAAGGTAAAGCATTGCCATTTAACATTCTAACAACCCCTAACCATCAATTGTTTAGGTACTCCCTAACAACAAACAAATCAACAACAAACAACGAACACCTGAACAAAAAACAATCGAACAAACAACAAACAACCGAACAAGGTTTTGCATCCGGTCAAATCAAATGATTCCGCTATATTTGCAAAAAAAATGCATGATCCGTTTTGCTGAAAATTATTCACTAAAACCACACAATACCTTCGGGGTGGATGCTGCCGCCCGCTATTTTTTTGAATTTACCGAGGTAAACGACCTGTCGGTCTTTTTAAATGCCAATACCTCATGGAAAGCGTTGCCGATCCTGGTCCTGGGGGAAGGCAGCAACCTGCTGCTCCGGAACGATTTCGACGGACTGGTCTTGTATCCGCGGATTCCGGGCATGTACAAAATCATTGAAGACCGGCAGCACATCTGGCTGGAAGCCGGTGCAGGAGAGACCTGGGACGACCTGGTTCAATATTCGGTGGGTCTGGAGGCGGGAGGCCTTGAGAACCTTTCGCTCATCCCGGGAACTGTTGGTGCAGCACCGGTACAGAACATCGGCGCCTACGGACAGGAGGTGAGCAATGTCATTGAATCGGTCAGGGGGTATGACCTGCAAAAAAATGAACCCGCCCAACTGGAAGCAAAAGATTGCGGATTTGGTTACCGCAACAGCCGCTTTAAAAGGGAGCTGAAAAACCGGTTTGTCATTACTTCGGTGGTCTTTAAACTGGAAAAATTCCCCGAATTCAACATTCACTACCGCGGTCTGGAAGAACAGGTGAGATCCCTCGGAGAGGTCAACCTGCCGAACATCCGGAAAGCGATCACCGATATCCGTTCTTCCAAACTCCCGGATATGTCAGCAATGGGGAGTGCCGGCAGTTTCTTCAAAAATCCCGAAGTGATGCCGGAAACGGCCGAAAGTATCCGCGGGGAATACCCCGGCGTACCGGCCTACCCTTCAGCCAACGGAAAAATAAAAATCCCTGCCGGCTGGCTCATTGAAAAAGCCGGGTGGAAAGGATACCGTGAAGGCGACGCCGGCGTCTATGAAAAACAGGCCCTCGTGCTTGTCAATTATGGCAATGCCTCCGGAAAAGAGATCTTCCAGCTCTCAGAGAAAATCAAACAGTCGGTCTGCGAAAAATTCGGCGTGGAACTGGAACGGGAAGTCAACTGCATCTAATCCAACAACAACTAAAATACAAAAAACTTAACAAAAACCTAATAATGATATCTGCATTGGGCTATGTAAAGCACCTCATCTTCAACTTTATAAACAAGGCGATGCGCCCCTGTAATTCTCCGGCTCCAAAAACCTGAAAAATTTTGTCTGAGCGCCTCAAGCTTTCCTTTTCCTTCAAAAGGTGTTCGCTGACACTCTTTGATTAAAGAATTAATTTTTTGCACCACTTTCTTATCATTTCTCTGCCAATACAAATAATCTTCCCATGCACCTTTATCCCAAAAGATATCCATTATTCGGAAAGGTTATGCTTTATAAGATTTGTCTTTGCCTGGATGTTTTCAATCGCATTTTCAAGTCGTTGACGATTCGTTTTACTTTCGTTCAGATGCATCGTTTCCTGCAGGGCATTATACTCCCCCAGTGACATCATAACAACACTTTTCCCTTTAGGTCGTTGAACAATAAGAAACTCCTGATTCTCGGTAACAGCATCTAAATTTGCCTTTAAATTCTGCCTCAATTCAGAATAATTAACTGCTTTCATTTTTAATACCTGTTTTTGTACAAAATTAAGTACTTATTTCGGAATTATCAAATTTGCATACCGCTTTCATCCTGGAAGAAAATGCCTTTGTTTTTTATTAGCAATAGCTGAACAACAAACACGGAACAATCGAACAACAAACAACTAACAACCAATCACTTCCAGATCCGCTTCTTATTCAACGCTTCCCGGTAGCGTGCCGCATTCCGGTTATGTTGCGAAAGGGTAGCGGAAAAATTATGATAACCTGAAAAATCAGGTTTGGCACACATGAACAGGTAGTTGTGATCCTCGTGATCCAAAACGGCATCAATCGAGGCGACCTCCGGAAAATTGACGGGTCCCGGGGGCAGTCCTGCATGCTTATACGTGTTGTAAGGCGAATCAATCTCCAGATGTTCATTCAGAATCCGCCGGAGGGAGAAATCCCCCACCGCATATTTAACAGTCGGATCCGCCTGCAGGGGGATGCCCCGCTCGAGGCGATTGATGTAGACACCCGCCACCCGGGGCAGCTCCTCCGGTTTGGTGGTCTCTTCCTGCACGATGGATGCCAGGGTCGTCACCTCCACCGGCGTCATATCCAGCTCCGCAGCTTTTTCCTTCCGGCGGCCGTTCCAGAAACGGTCGTACTCCTCCTTCATGCGGGCAGCAAATTCCCCGGCCGATGTCGTCCAGTATAGTTCATAAGTGTTGGGTATAAACATCGCCTTAAAGGTCTCCGGCTGAAATCCATAGTCAGCGATCTGCGCCGTATCGTCAAACAATGCAAGAACAGAAAGTGAATCCGCACAAATGTAGCTGCTTACTTTTCCGGCCAGGTCTTCTTTAAACCGGGCATTGTTAAAGGTGACATCCAGGGGCTCCTGAATGCCGCCCCGCAGCATGTTCACCACCCGGTTGGAGTTCATGCCCTTTTCAAACCGATACCTCCCGGAGCGCACCATTTCAGGATAATTTTTCTTTTTCGCCACCCAGCGGAAAGCCTTGTAGTTGATCAAGATATCATGGGCCTTCAGGGTATCGATCACCTGGGCATACGTCGCCCCTTCGGGAATGATAAAAGCCTGTTCTGTTTTAACATTTTCCCGGAAAACAAAATTGTACAGCTTGTAGGCCCGAATGGCCACCACAATCAGCGCCAGGGAGAAGAAAATGATAATAAATTTTCCCACCCGCGGAAACAGTAAAAGTTTGCTTTTTTTCTCGATCGCCATAATAGCCACAAAGATAAAACAAATTCATTCGAATAAAATTAAATTTAATGATTGCATTTCAGTCAAGTATATATTTCTAA
The DNA here is from genome assembly GCA_018400515.1 of Tangfeifania sp. Next base: position 45 of record JAGYMR010000230.1, on the reverse strand, counting down.
CATCACTTTTAAACAAGGCCCATGGAACTCGCATGAAATTTTATT
>JAGYMR010000023.1 GCA_018400515.1 Tangfeifania sp. | reverse complement strand
TAAACCGGTGGCAGCCCACGGCTGCTGGGCGGCTCCCCGCTGCATCCCCCAGGTGGATACCCCGTCCGGAACATGAAAAGCAAAATTGTTTGAAGCAAAAACAGCCCCTTCCGGATCGGTTAACCGGTCCCTCAGATGACGCAACCCCGAATACTGGTCATACGGCTCAACAATGTCATAGATCACCGGGTAAAGATAGGTTTGGTATTGCCCGTCAAGCAATACCCTTTCTGTCGGATCCTTGTAGTAGGCAAACCGTCCCAGATCACGGAGCCATAATTCGCTGTACAACTTTTTCCGGACCTGTTCGGCCCGGTAAAACCAGAATTTTGCCTCATCCGGACTGCCGGTAAATTCAGCCAGCTCCGAACGGGTCATAAACATGTTATAAAGCTCCATGGAGGGGACCGAACCATTGTAGGGATTGGCCACAAAATCCTCCTGGTTGCCGATCTGAAGTCCCCAGGCGATCAGGTTATTTCCGTCGGGATCATACTCCTCGAGGGTCTGCCGGATGGTCCGGTCCACATAAGGAATGATCTTCCGGGCAAAAGACTTATCCCCGGTATGATTCACATAATGCCGGACCTGCCAGACCCAGAAATTATTGGCACCTCCCCAGTCGCGCCGCTTCATTCCCAGTGTCAGATGATTGGGATTGAACATGGGGATCGCCCCGTTTTCAAACTGCTGACGGCCATGTTCCAGAATGCTGCTTTCCGACCGGTCCTCCTGTCCCAGCCAGTCAGCAGCGGCCGTCACCTGCATGTACCACAAAGCCAGCCAGTGGTGAAGGCACTCCCCCCAGCCAAAAGGTTCGAGCCAGCTGTACTCCAGGTTGTAAATGGCCGAGGTGAAGGCATCATTCATCACTTTCTCCGGTGTTTTTACAGAGGAGGCCAGCAACTGCTCATAATATTGACCGACCTTCTCCTTTTCCTCAGCTGCTTCCCTTTTCATCAGGGAAGCCAATTCCTGCTGATCATCCGAAAAGGCGGTGTAAACAAACCCTTTTCCTCCGGAGATCCGGACGAATGTCTTCGGAGGGGCACCTGCTTCAGCTTCTGCACTTATCTTTCCGGAGGTTTTCACCCCAACGTTGAGTTTTTCCTTTCCTCCCAAAAAATTCAGGGCATGGTCTCCGTCAAATTTTAACTGTTCGAGCGGATATACCGTATCTTTTTTCATCACCGAGGCGTCAAATCCCCAAATAAGGTTGATCGTATTCCCTCCCCCGAGATAAACAAGCACATCCTTTTCGGGGGCATTGGTCTCCACTTCATACAATACAGCCCCGCTCCAGTTTTTTGATTCCCGGCCGATTAACAGCGGGGTGATGCGGGTATGGATTTCTGTATCGCCATAAGAAAAGGTGCCTTCAATGGCTCCGGGCACATCCTTTACTTCCACATCTTCAAAAGCAGCGGGGAATATCGTATCTTCCCCGGTTACCAGACAGGGCATCAGTTTCATCAGAAAATTGTAATCCTGCACCCTGAACTCATTAACCGGGTAGGTTAACACCGCTGCTCCAGGCCTTTCTGTCCCGGCACTAACCACCGAATAATGATGGGCGGCCATCCGCTTGCTGGCAATCTCCGTCTCCTGGGCAAACACCCCACAGGGTAAAAAATAAAACCAAACCGTCACGAGGAACAGAAAAAACATACCTTGTTTTGCCCCGTTCCAGGACTTCACGCTCTTGTCAAAATTTTTTATTTGCATCCTGATTCCGTTTTTATTTGAATATTATTGTTTTAAATTCTTATACAAAACATTTCCCTTCATTCCGGCCCGAAAGATCCGTATTCGTGGCTTTCCGCTTTAAAGTGTGCCTATCCCCCTGTCTCCTGCATCGCCTCATCAATCCCGGGAAACAAGTTCTATTTTCTGAAAAACCATCCCATAATGGCTGCCGGGAGGGTTTTGAACGATCTTTTCGCCGTTCCAGTCAGTGGCAAAATTCCCCGAGTAAAGCAGCCAGCAGGTATTTCCGTCCTTACTGATGAATTTGGAAGGGATGTTCAAAAAGTAAGCCTGCTGGCCAAAATCTTTCATATAAGAGATTATTTTCCACTCTCCGGTCAGTTGGTCCGACTCAAGAATGTAGGAATTCATTTTCGAACAGGTATTGCCTCCGTCGGTCACGCACATCAGGTACTTTTGCCGGGGTTCATTCCAGGTAACGGTCACACATCCCATATTATTATTCCATTCGAGAAGAGGTTTTATTTCATCAAACTTCCTGCTCCATACCGGGTTCCCCTCCGGGTCTTTGCCGGCATAGAACTCATATTTTCCCGGATCATTGATATGCTCCACCGAGGGGGTCACCCGCAGCAGGTACACCTGGTCGCCCGTGATCCAGGAAGCATTGTAAAACCTCCGGAGGGAATCCTTGATATCTGCTCCGTGGGCAACGAGGTAAGCCTTTCCGTCGGGGGAGTGTTCCATGTTCCGGCCGAAATCGACAAAATGGGGTGCCCCGATCTTTACCGGATAGCCGTTTATCCCGGTCTCCCCGAACAGCGGTTCCTCCGGGGTATGGGGGCAAGCGGTCCATGTCCGCCCTTTGTCGGTCGAATAACGAAATCCCACAAAGGGCCCCAGCCAGGGCCAGTTATAAATATTCTCCCCGTATTGGGCCTGGCCGGCCGGATCGAGGCAGTAAGTACCGTAATACCAAACGCTGTCATGCATCAGGCTGCCGCAGGGATACCTTCCGTGGTATGGAAGGGAGGAGGCATGGGATATGCCCAGACTGTAAATTTTCAGGTCCTCGGGGCTGTCGCCCTCCATAACGGCCTGCCCTGTGGATGTCCGCTTCAGTCCGTACCCCTGGGGGGCATTCCCGTCGGAGATGGAAAGATCCGTTCCGCCGTCCAGCCGCGGACAAGGCCCGTCGGTATAGGGGGAATACAACCTTCCGTCCCCGGCCCAGGTGGGATACCAGGTATCGGCCACAAGCAAACCGCTTTTTAGTCCCAAAAAACGAACCGCTGACCAGGTTTCGGAGGGCAAAAACGGACAATTTTCCGGGGGGGCGGACTTCCAGACAAATGGTTCATAAGTCCGGGTCTCCATCCGGGGCTGAGCGAAGGCAAAGAGCATTGATAACCCCAAAATAGCTGTAAAAAAATACCGTTTCATGTAAATATAATTAATTAAATATTAACAAATTAACTATTTAAAAATCTTTTCTCCAAGGGGTTTCACCATCTTAAACCCCACGGACTTTTTCCCATAGCTATAGATAGTAAGCCAAAAAAACCACCGCTGAAGCGGCTTTCAGGTCCGTACCAGCCAGGTGGTCACTCCAGCCCAAAGTCCCGGCTTAACCCGGCACCTCTGCCCGTTTTGCGAATTTCAGCCTTTACTGATCTTTTACAACCAGTTTGGCGGCACCGGTTACCTTCATTTTTCCGGACCGGGAGGCTTCATATCCTTTAGGTATATGAACCGTCACAGGCACCGGTGTTTCCATCTCGTATTCGATACTCCCCTCTTTTTTCTCCCACCGGATATCAATAACCGCTCCTGTTCGAAGGGGGATTTTCCCCTGCGCTTGCTGAAGGTCTCCTGTCTGCAGCGTAAACTCGAAATGATTAGGTCCTTTGTCAAAACGGGGCTTCAGTCCGAGGGCGTAGTTGCTCAGCTGCCACGTGGGACTTCCCGACCACTGGTGGCAATGCGACCAGCGGGGATCAAAAACTTCGGTCCAGGTGGTGCGCCCATCTTCCAGAGCCCATCCCCAGCATTTCCGGTACTGATCCAGCACAAAATCCATCTCCCCGTTTTTAATAAGCTCATCAAATGCATAATGGGCAAAATAGGGGGTGATCAGCTGTTTGTTGTTCGCCCCGGGATCACTGAGGCGGGGTGCTTCGGGATTATTGGGAAAGCAGTTGAGTATATGGTCTTTCAGGTAATTTACCGCCCCGGATTTACTTTCGGGCGGGAAAAAGCTGGCTGTTAAGCCTAAAACAACCCGGTGGTATCCGATCGTTTCCCAGTCGTACGCCCCTTCATTCCGGTATTTTTGGAAATAATCCGAAATGATCCGCTCCATCTTTTCTGCAAGTTGCCGGTACCCGGCGACCTCTCCGGTTTCCCCCATGAATCCGGCCCATTGGATCATGTTCTGCAAGGCAAGGTAATAATGAAGGTTAAGCGCCATGTCGGGGCGCCCCGCTTCAGGCAGGTATCCCCAGTCAATAAAGGCCCAGCCGGCATCATTGCTTATCCCCTGAGGGGTGAGGTGCGTTCTGAAGGCATCCATATTCTTCACGGCAGCAGGAAACAGTTCCCTCAGGAGGGCTGTATCACCGGTCACTTGCCGGTAATTCATGCAGGCCGCTACCCACTGTGCTGCAAAAGATGACAGGTACGCCGGTCCGCCGGGACTCAATCCGGCAACCATTCCGTCTTCACGGGCCGTTTGGGCACTGTGCATCAAGCCCCGGCGGCAGATCCGCAGGTCAGCGAACCCCGAAGCACCGATCTGAAGGCCGACAATCCCGAAATCACCCAGCCATTGTCCCCGCTCCCGGGTTGGATTATCCACCAATCCATCTTCGGCACAGGCAAGGAAAGTTTCCATGCCGGTTTGCCATATTTCATTCAAAAGGGAATCATTGCACGTGAACTGCCCTTTTTGTGCTTTATAATAGTTCCTTTCAATGAAGGTCTCCTCCACAAAATTCACATCGGACGGAGGGGCAAGGATATGAATTTCCACAAAACGCCCTCCTTTGGGTTTGAGCGGGAAGAATTCCTGAACACCCCCCCGGGCCACAAAATGATCCAGGTTATAGGAGTCGCTGGCCGACAAGTTGATCCAGGGAGAGACCCTCCCGTGCCGCAGCTGTTCGGAATAGGCAAATTCCACAACGGCCCCTTCGGGAAGGTCCAGCACAAACTTCGGACGTGCCAGCCTTACCCGGCCCAGGTCATAGCGCTTCCAGACACCCTGCGGGGGCAGTTTCTCCGGGTTCAGGTCACGCAGAAAAAACCGCGCGGAGGGATTATCCCGCTCATAACCGTACATCTCGGTCAGTTTCCCCTCAGCAATCGTTTCAGGTTCAAACGGCAGTGCCTTCACATTCGCAATGCCGGAGGGCGAAAATAAACCGACCGCCCGGGTGACGGGTACAGGAGCTCCCCACTCTGAATCATCAAACGTTGACTCCTGCCATCCGGGTGACTGTTGACGGGTGTCCAGCCACTCCACCCAGCCAAACTGGGCACTGACCCTGAAAAGCGCTTTTGCATACCCGCCCAGTTCCCGGCATTTCCAATCGACGGGAATTTCCCCTTCTGAATCCAGGATCTGAGCATAAAGAAAGGGTTCAATATCCTTCAGTATACGGGTCTCCACCCCTTCGTAATGCACATGAACAGCAATTACATGCTTCCCCTCTTCCAAAGCAACCTTTTTAGTTTGGTATTCGGGAAAATCGGGGTGGTACCTGTCCGGTCCCTCATAAAAATATTCGCCGTCCAGCCATACCACATACCACGAGGATCCCGACAACCGGATCTCCAGGGAATCCCCCCGGCTCTGAAAGACCCCCCGGAAGGCCACATGCGTGTCGGCTTCCGGAGCCTCTGCGGATATCCACCGGAGGGGAACACCAGTACCGGTGTCGCTGCTGTTCCCTTTAACGGGGAATACGGTCATAAAAAATCCCATGACAATCAACAAAAATTTTAAACCATTTAAATGTTTCATATGATTAATTTTTTCCAACGGTACCATATGGAAAGCGCATTTATTTTTATTATCCTCCTAGTTGTAAATGTCTTACACACTCATCTCACACATCGTTGTTTTTGCAACGTTAAAATAAATTCCCCAAAATGCCCTGGTTAAAATCCTCAATTTCCTTTTGAATGGCATCCTGTACTTTACGGTCCCACCGGAAAAAAATCTTATCAGCGACACCGCGGGTCATCCGGGTGGAAGGGGAGGGATGAATGGTGCAGGTTAATTTTTAAGGCGCCATTCCCGGCCCTGAAATAGCCCAGGGTAAATTCGGCCTTTATCTCAGTACCCTGATAATCCGAGAAGAAATAATTCCCCATGGCAACCGCCCCGTTTTCATAAGGCAAAAAACCGGCATTTTCGAAACGGACCTTTTCCCAAGGCCGGAGGGCAAAACCATGGTCTTCAGAAAAAGCGGCATCCCCCCCGATAAAATAAGAGAGTGCCCCCTCCGGCGTTAACCGGAACTGCATTTCAAAAGCCCGCGTGGGTTTGAAGAGAACCGGTCCTTCGGCATACCCGTAGAGTTCGGAAACAAATTTTTCTGCCGGTTCCCTGTAATCCTTTCCGGAGCAGAAGCGCTGCCCCAGGGCCACCAGCTGATACCCCCAGAACTCCTGAGCCCGCGAAATCTCCGCGGCCTGAATGCGATTTGCCATGATCATCTATTTTAGTGCCTGTTTCAATAACCGCTTTACCTGATCAACGGTCAGTTTTTTGGCAACAATTTTTTTATCTTCATCAAGGACATAAATGCCGGGGGTTGTCCGGCCGTCGTAAAGGATTTTAAACCGGGAGACATGATGTTCATCCCACACATTGATCCATTCAAACAGCTCATGTTTTTTCAGAAAATCCCCCCACGCCTTTTTATCGTCCATACTGTAAATGGCAAACACCTCCACCCCCTGATCTTTCAGGGGCAGGTAAACCTCGTTGTACAGCCGGGGAACGAAGGTGCTGCAGTGCGAACATCCCGGCTCGTAAAGAAGCACCAGGGTATAATCAGCCGTTATCTGATGGAGGTTCATATACCGCCCATCATAGCTCTCCAGGGTCAGGTCAGGGGCGGTCATCCCGATGAGGTTATTCTCCAGAAAACGCACATTCTCCCGGATCTTTTCCAGCGATGCCTCACTGGCCCAAAAAGCATCGCCCGACAGATAATATTCGCGGGCCAGGTCGACAAACAAGGCATCCATTCCCATGATCCTGCTGTTGATGCTGCTGTTCAAAAGAAAAGAAGTGACAAACTGAAAAATCCGCGGATGCGGACGAACCGCTTCAATGAAACTAAAAACCGGGGGTTTTATCGAGTCGTACTGCTGGTAAAGCACTTTTGTAAACCAGGTTTCAAGCTTCGTTTTAAAAAAGGGGGTATATAAAAACCGCGAATCGGTATAATCAAAATGATCCCAGAAATGGTCCTGCTGGTATTCAAACCGGGCTTTCTGGAGCAGGGAGTCGTTTTTCTGCACTTCGGGAGGAAGGGTGGAAATATCCAGCTGAGGGACCTCCTGAGCGACCACAAATTTCGCAAGAAAAGAACCTGGAAGCTTTTCCCGGATCTTCTTCCGGTAAGCGTGAAGCTGATCGTCAAGGGCTGCATTTTTTTTCCGGAGGACCTCTTTCTCTTTTCCGGAAGCATCCTGAATTTCTTGGCGCAATTCAGCCGACTGCTTCCGGAGGTCTTCTAAAAAAGCCACGTAACGGGCAAAAGCCGCTGTTTCTTTAGCCCCCTGCACTTTCATCGTTGCTGAAGAAAACGATGGGTTTTTCAATGTAAACTGCTGATCAGCCCCAAGAAGAAGGTCAAAATGGTGCGCTTCATCCAGAAAAATTTTATACAACCCCTGCGGTAAAAGGGAGTCTGCCTGAAAAATCCCGCTCCCTTCAATGTCCAGCTGCAGGGTGTCTTTGGCATAAATGTTCCCCAGGTAATGGCTCGCCAGAAACACCTTTTTACCGGCCGCCGCCGGCAAATCGACACGCATCTGCAATCCCTGGCCAAAAACAACCGGAGAAAGGAATAAAAAGACCGCCCAAACCAAACTCTTTTTTCGCATAAACGACAAAAATTTTTTCCAGGTGATCAAAAATAACGTTTAATCTGAAAAATCCGGCTGAAAACTTTAATTTTGAATCTTTTGATCGTGATAACTTGTTGTGAGATGCTATCTGTAAACATTCCTGTTTTTAACATCGACGCCCGTCCGCTGGTGACCGCGCTTGTCAGCCAGGCAGGGAATATCGCCGCCGGTATTGAGGTCAGGGTTTACGATGATGGCTCAGGAGAAGCGTTCAGGGAGAAGAACCGGTCGCTGGCGCAACTGCCGGGGGTTGTTTACCGTGAGATGAAAGCGAACATGGGACGGGCGGCGCTCCGGAACCAAATGGGAACGGACTCCGCTTTCGGTCATTTGCTTTTCATCGATGCCGACTCAAAAATCATCTCCGGATCCTTTTTGGAAACCTACCTGCGGCACCTCACGGAGAATCCGGTGATCTGCGGCGGTACGGTCTACAACCAGGAGCGCCCCGTACCGGCCGGCAAGTTGCTTCGATGGGTTTACGGCTCCAAAAGGGAGGCCCTTCCCGCCCGGCAACGGAACCAACAAAAAGGGTTTATCATCACCTCGAATAACTTCCTGATTGAAAAAAAGCTGTTAAACCAGGTCGGCTTCCGGGAAAACCTGGGGCCTTACGGACACGAGGACACCCTGCTGGGCTACGATCTGTTCTGCCGGGATATTCTTCCCCGCCACATCGAAAACCCGGTGGAGCACACAGGACTGGAAGATTCCGGAACCTTTCTGAAAAAGACCAGAGCCGCCCTCGAAAACCTTTTTTTTATTTCAAATGAACTGATCCCGGATGCGCGGAATTTCCGCAGCCAGGTGCGGTTTCTCCGCCAGTACCATCAAATAAGATCTGCCATTCCGGTGGGCCTGCTCCGGCTGTTTCACTCGATGTTCCACCGTTTGCTGGAAAAAAATTTAACCGGGGAACATCCCCGGCTGTTTCTCTTTGATCTCTACAAGGTGGGATACTATTCAAAAGTAACACGGAAAAATCAAAACAGACAGCAGGGGGCATCCCGCCCCCGCGGTGTCAGTCAAGCCTGATCTTTCCATACCTGCTTTTAACATATACCGTACCTCCCGGCCGGTCTCCCACCTTCCCTTTAATTATTTGGGTATGGTTTTCACTCCTCCGTTCCCCGGAAAAGACCGCTTCGGGATAGGAAATCCCGCAGTATTCGCAACGGGCATCCACACGGTAGGCCGCATCTCCCAATCCGAGAGCTACCTGCCCGTAGCTGTTGGTAATGGATACCGACCTGAACCCCGGATCGATCCGGTCAATCCGGATGCCCCCGTAACCGGCATCCGCCTCAAAACTGCCGGTAAGTTGCTCGATTTTAATGTGGGTGTATTTGGTGTTCCCGGTAAATACATCCACCTCCTCAAGATTGTAGGTGTCATATTTGGATTCCGCTTTAACGGCACCGGCGATTCCCAGACTGAGCACGGTATATTTGGAATTCAGATTCAGGTCACCGGTTTGCCCGAAGTTCATGGTCGAATACTTCACCTCCACATTCAGATCATTGGATGAACTGACATCGGCCTTGCCATAAGCCAGATTGATCTCCATGGTACCATTGGCCGGGGTATTTAACTCACTGGCAGTAAAATTCCCGTACTGAATATCAAAGATCCCGTCGGCATTCAGCACATTTACCAGGGTATTCCCGTATTTATTGGAGATGTTCAGGTTTTTGCGGGTGGGAATATTCACCACATAATCGATGCTGAAATCGTTGCGGCTTTTAAATTCGCTGTCAATGCGGGTTTCCGCCCTCAGCGTACGGCCGCTTTTTCCGAAACGAACATTGAGCTGGTCAAGCAATTCCTTCGCCTTTGATTCATTGGGGGCTTCCACTGTAATTACCACATCGATGGTCACCGCGTCCCCTCCCTCGTTGGTAATTTTTACCTCCCCGAACTTATTGGAAATTTCCAGGGTTTGAATGCCGGCAGCAGACCAGGATTCATGGTATTCCTTGGTCTCCTCAACAGCGGAGGCTTCGGGAAGAAAGCATGCCATGCAAAAAACAATGCATGCCGTTGTCAACATTTTAAATTTCGTTTTCATGATGGTCGTATTTTTTCTGTTTAACTTCCTGTAGTTTATTCACGATCATTGTAATCATATTCAGTTTGGTCTGATAATAATCAAGCATTGCCTGAATCACACGTTCGTCGTTGGGACTAGCAGACAGGTCATCCCGGAGCCTGGAATACACCGCTTCAAACTCCTTCAACTCGGTTTCCATCATCTGCTGTTCCTTTTCAGAAATAAATCCCTCCTCCGCCATCTGTTCCAACTGTTCCAGTCCCCCGTTAATGGCATTGGTATAATAAAATTCCACCTCCTCATATTCGGAAGATACTGAAGCCAGGGTCCACTCCGGGGTGGAGGAGTCCTCCCCGGAATGCCCCTTATCAGAAGCGAACCAAAGGATGCCCTGGTTGACCACCAGAAAGGCAAAAACAGCCGCCGCCGCGATTTTCCATACCAGCTTCAGGGAGCTCCTGCGTTGTTTATTTTGCTGGTCGAGTTTCTCTTTAAACCGCCGGAGGTGTCCCCGGGGAGGTTCATTCGCATTCAGTCCTTCCCTGTTTTTTTCTATCAGCTCCTCAATATAATCTTTCTTCTTCATAATCAGTTGGATCTTATTATCTCTTCCCCCTTTAAAAGTTCTTTTAATCTTTGTTTTGCTCTGGAAAACTGCGTTCTGGAGGCGGAATTGCTGATCTCCAGAATCTGGCTGATCTCTTCATGATCGTACCCTTCTATAAGATAGAGGCTTAAAACGGTCCGGTAACCGTCCGGCAGCTTTTGAATCGCCCGTTTAATGCACTCAACATCCACCTGTTCCGGGGTTCCGTCATCATCGGGGACTTCCATTGTCCGTTCATTTACTTCTTCAAACGAAACCTTCCGGCTTCTCAAGCAATCCAATGAACGGTTAATCACGATCTTCTTCAGCCAGGCACCAAAACTCACCTCCCCTTGGTAGCTGCTGATCTTCTCAAAAGCGCTCAGAAAAGCCTCCTGCATCACATCCTCCGCTTCAGGCTCATCGTTCAGGATGCGCAGGCTCACACTGTACATGCCTTTATAATACAATTCATAAAGCCTGAACTGAGCTTTTTTGCTGCCTTTGCGGCACTGGTCAATGAGTTCCTGGTGGATATTTTTATACACTGTTCCCAAAAACATTCATGTTCTGGTCAAAGGACGGAAGTCCTTTGTCAAATGTTGCATGCAGCGGAAGTTTTTTTACAAAAACGCATAAAGATCCCGCTAAAGGGGCGTTTTGCGGATGATAAAAATTGCTCAACATGTACCATGCCCCTTTCCTGTAAAAAAACGGAACCTATCCGGGGGAGAATCCGGAAAGCAATGGAAGTCCTTTATCCCTTTATTCAAAGGGAGTTGTAAAAACGGACCAGAGCCTTGAGCCGTTCCGGCTTGTTGGGCCGGACGTTGTTCTCTTTAATAAAAGACTTCACCTTTTTGGCGTGGTCCGGAAAAACCTCCCGCAAATCTTTTTTCCGGGAGATCAACGCAGCGGCTTCCTGCCCTACCCGGATATAATAATCGTCGGATTGCCGGGAAAACCGGGGAGGTTCAGCATCCTGATAGGCCGCAGGTTTGGTGGCCTTTTGAAAATTCACCTTCGGGCGGGCATACAAAGCAGCCTTTTCCCCTTTTTCCATTTCAACAAAATAGCCATTTTGAATTTTCCGGTTAATAATATAGGGCAGGTAAACCATTTTGTATTCGCCAAATTCAATCTTCTCAATCGTTTCAGGAGCTGCAATGGCCTGCACCACTCCTTTATCCGATTTAAATTCCATTTCATCGTTATAAACATTGTACCTCAAAGGGATCCCGACAAACTGGGTTTTCGATTTCGTAAAGACCGAACCTTCCATAAAATCGTCGTTCAAGTAAGGAGAGCCCTCGATATCGGAATCCTCGAGTACCGAAGTATAGTCACCGCGTGAATAAGCATGGGAGTTAAAAAAGTTGATGGCTTCGCTGATCTCATAACTTCCCTGCTGAGCCATGAGTCCGGAGGTAATTGCCAATAAAAAGGCAACAGAAAAAAACAATCGTTTCATTTTTTTATACTATTTTTCATTCTCAATATCCGCAATTTTTGTTCCAATTGCAAAGGTCAATTTACGAAATATCGCTCGTACCTTTTCCGCATTTTGTTCAATACAGCAGAATTTTCCTTATCGCCGGAAAGGTCATTTGTCTCCCCCGAATCTTCCAAAAGATAGTAAAGTTCCTCCGATGCGGGGCCTTCCTGGTCCGTGTACCGGATGTATTTCCATTCCCGGGTACGGATTCCTTCATAAGGTTATATTCTGTTGAAGCAGAATGCGAATCCGGTGCCCGTTCTGACCGTAAAGGAGCAGGGTTTATACCAATCCGGAGAATCCCATGAAGGCCATGGCAAGGATTCCGGCCGAGATCAAAGCGATGGGGGTTCCTTTTAATCCTTCCGGCACATCCTGCAGGTCGAGGTGTTCCCGGATACCGGCAAAAAGCAGCAGGGCAAGTCCAAAGCCGATGGCATTGGCAATGGCAAACACCACCCCCTCCACCAGGTTATAATCATTCTGAATGGTCAGGATCGCCACTCCGAGGATGGCACAGTTGGTTGTTATGAGGGGAAGGAAGATCCCCAGTGCCTGGTAAAGGGCGGGACTCACTTTTTTCAGGATGATCTCCACCAGCTGTACAAGGGAGGCGATCACCAGAATGAACGCGATGGTCCGCAGGAAGGCCAGTCCAAATGCGTTCAGAATGTAATGCTGGATCAGGTAAGTGACAATGGTAGCCAGGACCATAACAAAAGCCACTGCTCCGGTCATTCCGACAGCCGTAGATATTCGTTTGGAAACCCCCAGAAACGGGCAGACGCCCAAAAACTTCATCAATACAATATTATTGACGAAAATCGCTCCGATGATGATCACAAGGTAATTCATGGTTTATTCTTCTAATCGTTTTTTCAACCGGTTGATAAGCGCAATCAGGTACCCCAGTACAATAAAAGCACCGGGGGCCAGGACAAAGACCAGGGTGACGTAATTTTCGGGATACACCGGAAAGTCAAAGATCTTTCCGCTCCCCAGCAATTCCCGGATCCCGCCCAGCAAAACAAGGGCAAAGCTGAATCCCAGGCCGATCCCGAATCCATCGACCACGGAAGACCAGATGGTATTTTTGGAGGCAAAGGCCTCAGCACGTCCCAAAACAATGCAATTGACCACGATCAGGGGAATGAATAGCCCCAGGCTTTTAAACAACGCCGGGAGGTAAGCCTCCATGATCAGCTCCACAATGGTCACAAAGGTGGCAATAATGACAATAAAACTGGGGATCCGGACTTTTTCGGGAATCTGGCTTTTTATTACTGATACCACAAAATTGGACATCACCAGCACAAAGGTGGTGGCCAATCCCATTCCCAGGCCGTTTATTGCCGAAGAGGTTACCCCAAGTGTGGGGCACATCCCGAGCAAGAGCACAAAAACGGGATTTTCCTTAATAAATCCTTTCGAAAAATTTTTCCACTGACTCATGAGAACAAAATTAATTTGATGGATCGTTTTTCAGTGATTTTCTCCCGGACGCATCCGCAATGGCCTGTTCTTTTTCCTTATAGGCTTCATAAGCCCGCTTCATAGCATCCAGAAAGGCACGGGAAGTGATGGTCGAAGCGGTAATGGCATCAATTTCACCACCGTCCTTCCTGACCTCAAGCTCATTCGAAACCGGGTTTTTCCCAATAACACGCTGCCCGGGCTTTTCACTGTTTTTAAACCAGTCGGTCATTTTTGACCCCAGTCCGGGGGTTTCCGCATGTTCAAGCACCTCATACCCCGAAAAATTTCCGGAATCGTTGATGCCTGCCATGATGGAGATATAACCTCCAAAGCCGTTGTTGGTGAAGGTTTTTACAGCAACGCCCACGAGCTCTCCGTCCGCATAGGCCGGAAAAATGCGCAGGGTATCCTCACCGTTACCAGCCGGCACATTAATGGCATCGCCCAGTTTTTCAAAAGCAGGCAACACTTTTTCAATGGCCTCGCTCTGGGCCCTCATCTTCGACAGCTCAATGGCCTCTTTGGTCATATCATAAACAAAACCAAGGGCAGCGGCAGCAAAAAAGGTCACCAGAAAAAGGGTCACCACCATATTCTTGAAGGTTGATTTACGCGTAGCCATAGCTATTTCCCCCCGAATCTTTTTGGTTTTACATAGGCATTAATAAGCGGAGTAAAGGCATTCATGATCAGAATGGCAAACGAAATGCCTTCCGGATATGCGCCAAACAAACGGATACTGATGGTTATCACCCCAATGCCGGCGCCGTAGATCAACTGTCCCGCCGGGCTCATCGGTGAAGAGACCATGTCGGTAGCCATAAAGACGGCTCCCAGCATCAAACCGCCCGTTAGAAGATGGTACACCGGATGGATGTAGGTTTGGGGATCGGCCAGCCAAAAAATACCAGCAATAATGCCTACGGTGGCAATCACCGAAACAGGAATATGCCAGGTAATCACTTTGCGGATGAGAAGATACAAACCTCCTGCCAGCAGAAAAAGCGCGGAGATCTCGCCCAGCGAACCGCCGATATTTCCGATCAGCATGTCGGTGGTTTTGGGCAATTGTGCCGATATTTCAGCCACCGGTGTTCCGCTGGTAAGTCCCTCCTTGATAATTCCCAGGGGGGTGGCGGCGGTCACCCCGTCTGCATCGCCCTGCTGGTTTACCGGCCAGGTGGTCATCTGGACCGGAAAGGAGATCAGCAGAAAAACACGGCCCACAAGGGCAGGATTAAAAATATTACTGCCAAGCCCTCCGAAAGAGACCTTTCCGATCCCGATGGCGGCAATGGCCCCGATAACAATGATCCACCAGGGAAGCCCCGCGGGAACATTGAATGCCAGCAGGAGGCCGGTTACAATAGCTGACCCGTCATCCACTGTGGGCTTAACCTTCAGTAAAAATTTCTGAACAACATATTCCAGTCCCACACAGGCAACAACCGCAATGGCCGTGACCCGGAGAGCCCCGGGACCAAACACAAACACCGACCAGATAAGTGCCGGAATAAGGGCAATGATGACCCGGAACATGATCTTCCGTGTCGAATCCGGGGTATGAATATGTGGTGAAGGTGATACCGTTAAAAAATTTCGCATGCTAAGTAAAAAGTTTATTTTTTTCTTGAACGAATGATTTCTCCTGTTTTCCCCTTTCCATAACGGATATAATCGAGCAGCGGGCGGCTGGAGGGACAAATATAACTGCATGCCCCGCACTCAATGCAATCCATGATCCGGTTTTGTTCCGCTTGCTCAAACAGCTTTTTTTCGGAAAGGGTCATCAGCAAATAGGGTTCCAGTCCCATGGGACAGGCTTTTACACAGCGGGAACAGCGGATACAGGGGATTACCTCCGGCCGGGAGGAATCTTCTTCCGGCATCAGAAGAATGCCCGAGGTCCCTTTAGCCACCGGTACATCGAGCGAGGAGAGGGCGCGTCCCATCATAGGACCTCCGCTGATCACTTTCCCGGTATTTCCGGGCACACCCCCGGCTGCTTCGGCCAGTGAGGTGACGGGGGTTCCGATCCTGACTCTGAAATTGGACGGCTGCGGAACCGCTTTCCCGGTCAGCGTTACAATCCGTTCGAAAAGGGGTTTGTTTTTCTGAACAGCCTCATAAACCGCAAAGGCCGTCCCCACATTGCTTACCACCGTTCCCACAGCAATGGGCAATGCCCCCGAAGGAACTTCCCGGCCGGTCACGGCTTTAATCAATTGTTTTTCGCCGCCCTGAGGATATTTAACTTTCAGGGAAATAACGCGAATTCCGGAAAACTCCTTCACTTTTTCCGAAAGCAACCGGATGGCATCCGGTTTATTATTTTCAATGCCGATAACCGCTTTCTCCACATTCAGAGCTTTCATCAGCAGGCGGGTACCGGTCAGGACCTCTTCAGGCTTTTCAAGCATCAGCCGGTGATCGGAGGTGAGCTCCGGTTCACACTCCACACCGTTCACCAGAAGCATTTCCGCTTTCATGCCCCGGGGAGGAACCAGCTTCACATGCGTCGGGAAGGTAGCCCCCCCCAGCCCGACAATTCCAGCATCCCGGATCTTTTCCAGAATCGCCGGTCCATCGAGCTCAAAATCCTTAATCAACGTTTCGCTGCGATCAATCTCATCCAGCCACTCATCCCCGGCAACATCGATAAAAATTCCCTGTTTCGGATATCCTGAACTGTCGGCGCTATAATCAACCTTCTTAACCTTTCCCGAAACGGAAGCGTGAATATTGGCCGAGACAAAGCTGCTGCTTTTGGCAATGAGCTGTCCTGTTTTTACCTCATCCCCCCGCTTCACGACCGGGGTGGCAGGGGCGCCAATATGCTGCGCCACCGGAATAAATACCGATTCTGGCAGGGGAAGCTCCCGGACCGGGGCACCGGCGGAGCGTTTATTGCCGGGAGGGTGAACCCCGCCGGGTTTGAACGTCTTTAACATTGCGGATGACTATTTTTGCAGTGCTACATTCTTTTTTTCTTCACTCTTGGCCCTCCGGGGCGGAAAATTAAATTCTAAAATGGAATTGGTGGGACAAACCGGAACACATTTGCGGCAGAGCTTGCACTTATCGGGATCGATATATGCCAGGTTATTCTCGAGGGTAATGGCATCGAAGGGACACGCCTTGACACATTTTCCGCAGCCAATGCAGGCAACGCTGCAGGCCTTCCGGGCCACACCGCCTTTATCTTTATTCCGGCAGGCAACAACCACTTTCCGGTTTTTGGGAAATTTTTTTCTTAACTCAATGAGATCTTTGGGGCAGGCCTCCACACAAGCTCCGCAGGCTGTACATTGATCGTCGATCACCGCCGGAACACCCAGTTCGGGGCGCAAATCGATGGCATCGAAATCGCAGGCTTCATAACAATCGCCGTACCCCAGACACCCCCACTGGCAATCTGTTTCGCCGCTATAGGTCATGGCTGCAATGGCACAGGTGGTCGATCCGTCATAAACACTCGTTTTCGTCCGGTGCTCGCAGGTCCCGTTGCAACGAATAAAAGCGACCCGGGGATCTTTCTTTACCGCTTCCAGGCCCAGGATCTCCGCCACCTTATTCATGGTCTCATTGCCGCCCACAGGGCAGTACAAGTCCGACAAATCACCGGCTTTCACACAGGCTTCGGCAAATGCCCGGCAACCGGCATAACCACATCCACCACAATTTGCCGCAGGAAGCGCTTCCTCCACCTCATCAATCCGGGGATCCTCATTCACCCTGAACTTTTGGGCTACAATATACAAAACGACGCCCGCAGAAGCCCCGATGATGCTCAGTGAAGCGATCGTATATACAATGGTGATACTCATAAATTAAATGATTTCTTCCACTTCGAATTTGAAAACTTTTTTTAAAACACCACGAAAAAAATATAATGTTATATAGTAGGGAATCAAAACCCCAAGCGAGGCCAATCCTGCCAAAATCTCATTGTTTGTCAGCGAAAAGATGGTTATAAGGAACAACAGAACAAGTAAAAAAGGCAAAAGATAACCGTAAAAAAGGGCCTTAAAACCGTTCGACTCCTTCAATACAATGTTCACCTCCTGACCGGGGCGCAGATTTCCACCGCCATCCGCAAGTTCAATCTCCTTCTCCTCCATATCCGCCAAAGTACATGCTCCCCGGGCATGACAAGCTGCACATGCCGATTGATTCATCACAGAGAGCACCGCCTTTGGACCGGAAACCGTTTTTACCCGGGCTTTGTGCCTGATATTGTTTTCAGTAGCCACAAATTTGCTATTTATAGGTTACAAATTTAGTCTTTTTTTTAAACACAGACATGCCAAAATTCAGGATATTTTTGAAACATTTAATTAATAAAAAATCTAATTTAGCCCTTTCCGCTCTCTTTACCGGGATCCGGTGGAGTCCTTTCCTGTGCCTCCTTCTTAATGGAGGCAACATCCCAGGCACAATCGGAATCATGAATTACAAATTCCTTTTCAGCCTGAAGGGTTTCTGAAAGCTGTCCGGAGAACCGCCTGGCCTCCTGGATAAAATGGCTTTGCCCTTCCAGCCAGTGGTTATAAAGTTCATGCTGCACATCTGCTTCATGGTGTTTAAAAATCCGCGATGAGCGGAAAGCTTCATAACGGGTAAAACCAAGGTGCTCCAGTGCATTTTTTCCCATTTCCAGACCGGAATCAAAGAGTTCCCGCTGAACCGAAAAAATACCCAGCTTGTAAAATTCAAAAGTGTGGTAAATGTCTTTGGCCCGGGCAAGGATCTTTACATGGGGATATTTATCCCGGACCAACCGGGCCACTTTCAGGGCATTATCATATTCTGCCATACTCAGGATCAGCAGGCGGGCATTTGCAATCCCGGCATTTTCCAGCACCTGGGGCCGCGTAACGTCCCCGTAAAACAACTTAAAGCCGAATTTTCGCAACACCTCCACATTGGACGGATTGCTGTCAATGATGGTCACTTTGAATTTCGCAGCAAGCAGCAACCGGCCGACAACCAGTCCAAAACGGCCGAAACCGGCCAGGATAACGGGCTTCTCCTCTCTTTCCACCTCCTCGTATTCCAGTTTGTTCTGCCAGCGCTGGAGGATGGGGCTCACCACTTTTTCATTGAAAAAAAGGAGGAGCGGCGACAGGGCCATGGAGAGAGCTACCACCAGCAAGAGCAGGCCGGCCACTTTGTCCCCGAAAAGATTGCTTTGTTTGGAAAAGGAGATCAAAACAAATGCAAATTCGCTGGATTGGGCCAGAAGAAAAGCAAACAGAAATTCGTATCCTTTCTTTAGCCGGAAAAAACGGCCCAGCACCAGCAATATAATAAACTTCAAAAAGATCAGCAAAGCAACATACCCCAATATTCTGAAGGGAGCTTCAATAAACAACAAAAAATTGATGCTGGCGCCGACCGATATAAAGAAGAGCCCGAGCAACAATCCCTTGAAAGGATCGATGGTGGTTTCCAGTTCCGGCCGGTATTCGCTGTCGGCCAAAACCACGCCGGCCAGGAAAGTTCCCAGTGCGGGGGACAACCCGATCGCATCCATGGCAAGGGCAATTCCAATGACCAGCAATAAAGCCATCGCGGTAAAAACCTCGTGCAGATTAGTTTCGGCAATGAACCGGAAGATATGTTTCGCCACAAACCGGCCAGCAAGAATGATCGCTGCAATGGCGCCCACAATCACCAGCAGTTGAAGCCATCCGGGGAGCGCGCTCATTCCGGTTAACCGGGCAGCAGCGGAATCCTGCACCTGTCCCGAACCGTTAAAACCGGCCAGCAGAGGAATGAAAGCCAAAAAAGGAATCACAGAGATATCCTGAAAAAGCAGCACCGAAAAAGCCGAACGCCCGGCGACATTCCGGAGCAGCCCTTTCTCCGTCAATGTTTGTAAAACAATGGCCGTGGAAGATAGAGCCAGGACCAGTCCGATCCCGATGGCTTTATTCCACTGAAAATTAAACAGCAGCGCCACCGCAGCGATCACCACCAAAGTGATGAACACCTGCAATCCTCCCAGCCCGAAAATCGAACGCCGCATCTTCCAGAGCAAGGCAGGCTCCAGTTCAAGCCCGATAAGAAAAAGCATCAGCACAACGCCAAACTCAGCAAAATGCATAACCTCCCCCGCTTCCTGTCCGACCAGTCCCAGCACAAACGGACCGATGATGATCCCTGCAAGCAAATACCCCAGGATCGAAACCAACCCCAGCTTTTTGGCCAGGGGAACGGAAATAACGGCTGCCAAAAGGTAAATCAATGCCTGAAAGAAAAATTCCTGATTATACATGTTATCGGGTTATATCGTTTAAATAAGTTGCTTTGGAAAGGTCTTTGGCGCTGAACCTCTCCTCGCGAAGGAACGTCAGGGTCCGGCGGTACGCTTCGGCATACCGGTCAATCTCCGGGGGACGGATGGTATGAGACCCATGAACCACAAAGGGAGGCAAATACGCCATCCGGCACAACCGGGCAGACTGCCTTAAGGGTACCAAAAACTGATTCATGGTATAATGATTGCGCCCCTCGGCTGAATAGACCTCCCGGCGGCCGCCGGTGGAGATGACTGATAGCAGTTTTTTTCCTTCCAGTGCCCTGCCATTGTTCCCGTAGGCAAAACCATGCTCGAGCACCAGGTCCATCCACTCTTTCAGCAATGCGGGCACATTATACCAGTAAAAAGGATGCTGCCAGACAATAATGTCGTTCGCCACCAGCAAATGCTGCTCCCGGGAAACATCAATATAAAAATCGGGGTAATTGTCGTATAAATCATTAAAAGTCACCCCCTCAAGACTCTTCACAGCATCAACCAGCTTCCGGTTGATCCGTGACTTGTGAAAAGCAGGATGGGCAAACAATACAAGAATCTTATTCATAGCTGCACGGGCGTTGCTTTTGTTGACAAACAGGTCAGATCCGCCGGAGCACCTGTCAGGAGGTTCTTCCGGCCCATAATTTTTCAAAAATACATTTTTTATTGCTGGAAATACCGGAAACAGGGATGGATTTTCCGCGAATTTTTTTCATTTTCCCTGCAAATCAAAAATTTAAATTTTCTCCCCCGGCAGACCGCCGATTGTAAGAGCAATTGATTTAATAG
>JAGYMR010000229.1 GCA_018400515.1 Tangfeifania sp. | reverse complement strand
TGTTAGTATTAATATATATTTAAATATCCGGTTCATTTGTCTGTTTTTTTATGGCGTGTTTAGCCGGGTTTTTCTATTTCAAAATTAGAAATTTTTCGGGGTTGTTGTTTCGTGTTTGTTGTTTTTTTGTTTTTTGTTATTTTTTCATTGTTAATTTGTTCATTGATAGGTTGTTCATTGATAGGTTGTTTGTTGTTTGTTGTTAGGTTGTTTGTTGTTTGCCCTGGGAAATGCGGATGTGGAGCCTGTTTCTCCGGGGTTTGTAGTTGATTCTTTGCAGTTTTTCGGGAATATTCGGGGGAACATTTGCCCCCCCCGTTTTTATTTAATATTTTTACCATTTTAAAAAATGCACGGCTCTGTCCGTGCTTTGTCACGGATGCACATGGCTTTTTTGAAGATTTATTATATTATAACACTATTACGAAATCGATGATGGTAAAAAGATTTCTCAAGATGGATTTACAGACCAGAAAAATTCACATCCACCTTTTGGTGGTTTTTTTATTCGGAGCCACCTCCTGCAGCACCCCGTTACAGGAATTGATCTACATGGGGGAGATCGACACGGGGGTTACCTATGAGCAGGGGCCTGAGCCTGCCGAGTACCGCCTCCGGCCCAACGACCAGCTGTTCATCCAGGTGATCAGCGATAATCCTGCGAATGCGGCTTTTCTGAACCTAACCGATGTGAGCCGGGGATCCCGGAGTAGTTCCAGCAGTAACTTAGAGCTCATTACTTACCTCGTGGATGAGGAGGGAATGATCTCCTATCCTGCGCTGGGAGAGATTAAGGTGGAGAACAAGACCGTTTCAGAGGTGCGCAACGTGATCCAGGGAAGAGTGGATCAATACCTGCAGGGCGCTTCGGTATTTGTGAAACTGGTGAACCGCAATGTCACGCTGCTCGGAGAGTTCCAATCGCCCGGACAAAAAACCATGGTGAAAAGCAAGCTGACCATTTTTGAAGCACTGGGACTGGCGGGTGATATTACCGACTACGGGAACCGGCAGACGGTCAAGCTGATCCGGGAATTGCCCGACGGGAAGCATGTGGCCGAGCTGGACCTCACCGACCAGGAGATCATCTACTCGCCCTATTACTATGTGCTGCCCCACGATATTATTTATGTGGAACACCGGAGGAAGGTCTATGGCGCCAAGAACCTGGCCTATTCCGCACCATTGAGCATTACCGCTTCTGTTGTATCCATCGGATTACTGATATTAAACTTATTCAAATAATGCCACAGGAATCGTTGAACGGGAACAGGAATCCTCAATACATGGAAGAGGATACCATCGATATCAAAAAGATCATTTTCAGGCTGCTTGGTAATTGGTACTGGTTTGTCCTTTCGGTGCTGATCGCCGGAGCTGCTGCCTATTTTTATAACCGGTATGCCCCCCGGGTGTATGAACTGTCTGCCACCCTGCTGGTGGAGGAGGATAACAAGCAATCCCCGCTGCTGGGCGGAAGCACCGGCCCTAACGGGAACATGTTCCAGGGCTTCAACTTCACCGGCGGCATGCAGAACATTCACAACCAGATGGTGATCCTCAACTCTACGCCCATGGTGGAGAAGACGCTGGATGCCCTCGATTTTGAGGTTAGCTATTACTCCCGTGAAAAGGGAGCGGAAAAGGAGCGTTACAAGGATGTCCCCTTTCAGGTGGCCTGGGAGGCCGGCCATCCGCAAATCACCGAAACCGATTTTGACCTTCAGATCCTTCCGGGAGGGAATATGGTGATTTCGGTGGAGGAGGCCACCGAAGTACCGGTTTATGATTACCGGGAGGATAAGGTTTTGCAGATTCTTCCCGAGGTTTCATTTACCAAAGAGGTGGAACCCGGAACCCGGTTTATTGCCGACCATTTTGCTTTTACCATCCTGCTCAACAAGCAGTATGATCCGGAGGAGACCAACCGGTTTAAGTTCCGGTTTCACTCCAGAAGTGCTTTGATCGAAAAATACCGTTCCAACCTGACGGTGGAGCTGTCCGATGATAAAACCTCCATTCTGAGCCTGAAACTGCGGGATCATAACAAACAAAAAGGGATTGCCTTTCTGAACAAGCTCACCGAGGTGTATGCCCTCAATAACCTGCAGAAAAAGAATCAAAATGCCGAGCGTACCATTCAGTTCATCGATTCGCAGTTGCAGAATGTTTCCGATTCGCTGAGCATTTCCGAGGACCGGATGGAGTCGTTTCAAAGTGAGAACCAGTTGCTGAACATCTCCAACCAGTCGCAGGAGTTGCTGGAGCAGATGCGCCAGCTGGATAAGGAGCGCGTGCGGCTGGAAGCCGAGAACCAGTATTACCAATACCTGCAGAACGACATTGAGAACAGCAGCACCATGGAGACCGTGATTGCCCCGTCGGCCATGGGGATTGAAGACCCGCTGCTCAACAGCCTCATTCTTCAGCTGAACGAGCTCATCACCGAGCGGGCCAGCCAGACCTCCATCCGGAAAGATTCGCAGCACCCGGTGATTCTCCGGCTGAATGCCCGGATCGAGAGCGTGAAGCGATCGCTGAAGGAAAACGTTAAAAACATCATTTCGCAATCGGACATTGCGCTGAGTAACCTGAATGAACGAATTAAAAACTTTGAAAAACAGATCAGCCGGCTGCCGGCAACCGAGCGGAGTTACGTGAACATCGAGCGGCGGTACCGCCTGAACAGCGAAACCTATACCTTTTTGCTGCAGCGGCTCTCCGAGGCGCAGATCGCTAAAGCTTCGAACGTGCCCGACAGCCAGGTGATCGAAAAAGCCCGGCGGGGGGTTCCTGTGGAGCCCAAAACCAACATGATCTATGCCATCGGGTTGTTGCTCGGACTGGCATTTCCGGCGGGGATCATTTTCCTGAAGGATTTCTTTAATAACAAGATTATGACTCAGGAAGACATTGAGCATATCACTAAATACCCCATTATCGGGCACGTGCTGAATAACGAGCGCGAAGCAGCCAGTCCGACCCTGGTGCTCGACCGGCCCAACTCACCGGCCAGTGAACCTTACAAAGCCCTGCGGACCAAGCTGAACCTGATGATTAAAGGGAAAGAGAAGCCGGTGATCGCTGTCTCATCCTCCTTTCCCAAAGAGGGGAAAACTTACAACGCGGTCAACATTGCCTCCGCTTTTGCGCTTGTCCACAAAAAAACGGTGGTGGTGGACCTCGACCTCCGGAATTCAAAGATGAAAGTGGATTACGGGCTTAAAACCGACCTGGGGGTGGTCAATTACATTATCGGCAAAGCGAGTGTGGAAGAGATCACCGCCGCCACCAAGCATCCGTGGCTGAAGATCATTCCGGCCGGGCCCATTCCGCCGAATCCCTCTGAGATGCTTGCTGATGCGAAGATCCCCGAGCTGCTGGAGAAACTGAAGCGCTATTACGATGTCATTTTGCTGGATTCCCCACCGGTAGGACTGGTGGCTGATCTGTTCCAGCTGCATGAGATCATAGACACCAACCTGTTTGTGGTACGGCATAAATTCACTCCCAAACAGGGCCTGAAAATGGCGATGGATGAAGTGGATAAACACCAGTTGAAGGGTGTGGGAATTCTTGTCAACCGGATTTATACAGGAAAAAACAAATATGGTTTTAAAGCCGGCTATGGGTATGGTTACGGTTACGGTTACGGCTATGGTTACGGTTACGGCTATGGTTATGGCTATGGCTACGGCACAGAAAAAGAACAGCGAAAGAGCAAGCGGGAAATGTTGAAATCCGATGAGGTTTAAGCGGATATTATTTTAGAAAACCGATTTGGGAATCCTTGCCGGTTCGATGGACTGGCGTTGAATGTTTAAGCAGTGAAGGTGGATAATGCTTGTTACTGCTCAAAGGGATGGGAATAGAACGATGCGTATTAAGCGAATGATTTCAGGGGGGGGCCTTTTTGTTCTGGTTTTTGTACTGGGGGCCCATTGTGTTTGTGCCCAAACCTTCAAGGTGAACTATGCCGGGGGAGGCGAAGGGTGGAAGCTGGAGCTGCGGACCGGCACGGGAGTGCTTTTTTCGGAGGTCCCGGAAAAATACCTCGATAACCTCAATAATGTAAACATTCCAGCCGGCCGGTTCGGATTCTCCGGCAATGCCGCCCTCCGGAAGATGGCCACGAAGCACTTCGAGGTGGGGTACCAGTTCGACTACATGCGCATCCGGGGGTATGCCCAACCCTCTGCCAGTGAACCTGCCGGGGATGTGGAGGTGCTGACCCAGGGCATGGGACATAACTTTATTCTGTCTTACTATTTCCTGGAAAGGGAGGAGGAGGAGCTCCTCAATTTTTTCCTGCAGCACAAGATCGGGGCGCTGTCGCTCAATAATAAACGACTGGGGTATTCCGGGGAACAGGATGCGACCGATTTTCTCTCCAACATCGCGGTGATCACCGGCATTGGGGCGGGAGTGACCTATAAACTGAACAGCAATCTGCGGCTCACCGGAATGGCGGAATACAACCGCAGCTCCGATACCATGCAGGACCTCTACCGGCCCTATAAACTGTTCTATTACTCTCCCAATACCGTCAATAACTTCCTGTTTGTCAGTATTGGCATCAATTTCCGGATGGATTTTTACAAAAAGGATAACAAGACACTTAACGGGAGTTTGCCGTTTGGGAAGTGAGGGGAAAGTTGGTTTCGGATATTCGGAAATCGGGGAAGCGGCCAGCCGTTTAAAAGTC
>JAGYMR010000228.1 GCA_018400515.1 Tangfeifania sp. | reverse complement strand
CAAGTTTCTGGCCAACCGCCTCGATAATGCATCACGAAGCCGCATACAGGCTGCAGCGGAGGCAGGCAACATCCTGGTGAACGGGAACGCGGTCAGGGATAATTATAAGGTGAAGCCCGGCGACGACATCCGCATTGTCATGGACTACCCCCGGCGCGAATTAAAAATCATCCCCGAAGAGATCCCCCTGGACATTGTCTATGAAGACGAACAGTTGCTTGTGATCAACAAACCTCCCGGATTGGTGGTGCATCCCGGACACGGAAATTATTCCGGAACCCTTGTGAATGCCCTGGCATTTCATTACCAAAACCTTCCATTCTTCAGCAGTGAAGATCCCCGTCCCGGGCTGGTTCACCGGCTCGACAAGGACACATCGGGACTCATGGTTGTTGCCAAAACCGAGCTGGCCCGGAACAAGCTGGCCCTTCAGTTTTACGAAAAAACAAGCGAACGCCGCTACCAGGCCCTGGTGTGGGGAAGCCTGAAAGAAGATTCAGGTACCATTACCGGAAATATCGGGCGAAGCCCCAAAAACCGGCAGGTATTCATGGTATTCCCTGAAGGAGAACACGGGAAACACGCCATTACCCATTACGGGGTTTTAAAACGGATCGGTTATGTCAGCCTCGTCGAATGCCGGCTGGAGACCGGACGCACCCACCAGATCAGGGTTCATATGAAATACATCAATCACCCCCTGTTTAATGATTCCACCTACGGAGGAGACCAGATATTGCGGGGAACCACGTTCAGCAAATACAAACAGTTTGTGCAAAATTGTTTTAAATTGTTACCCCGCCAGGCACTGCATGCCAAAACGCTCGGATTTGTGCATCCGGCGACGGGAGAAAAGATGCAGTTTGACTCCGGACTGCCGGAAGATATGAAAACCGTGATTCAAAAATGGGAAACGTATATTGCCAACAGACATGACTGAAAAACCGAATATAGCCATCATTGCCGGCGGCAACTCATCCGAATTTGAAGTGTCGCTGAAAAGCGGAGACAATGTTTTTGCAGCGGTTGACACCCGTAAATTCACCCCCTGGCTCATTCAGATGAAAGGGAGCGAGTGGTCGGTAATGGAAGAGGGCAAAAAAGCCGGAACGATCGACAAATCCGATTTCAGTTTTTTCCGGAACAATCAAAAAATCCGGTTTGACTTTGCTTATATCACCATTCACGGAACCCCCGGGGAAGACGGCATCCTTCAGGGCTATTTCGACCTCCTGGACATCCCCTACTCCACCAGCGATGTTCATTCCTCTTCCCTGACATTCAACAAATGGTTTTGCAACAACTACCTGCAGAACTTGGGCATTCAAATGGCCCCCTCCATCCTTTTACACCAGGGAGCGCCGGTGGATGCAGAAAAGATCATTGACCGCCTGGGGCTGCCTGTTTTCGTCAAACCCAATGCCGGAGGATCAAGCTTCGGCATCACGAAGGTAAAATCGAAAGAAGCCCTGTTACCTGCCCTTGAAAAGGCCTGGAAAGAGAGCAGCGATGCCCTGGTGGAAGCTTTTATCGACGGAACCGAATATACCTGCGGCCTGCTGAAACTAAAGGATGAATCCATCATTTTCCCCGTAACGGAGGTCATCCCAAAAAATGAATTTTTCGACTACGAAGCCAAATACACCCCCGGAGCAACCGAAGAGATCACCCCTGCCCGGCTGCCAGGAACCCTGTTCAGGAAATGCCAGGAGCTCAGTTCATTCATTTATGACCGCTGCGGCTGTTCAGGCATTGCCCGAATCGATTACATATTGAAAGACAACATTTTCTGGTTTCTGGAAGTGAACACCACCCCCGGAATGACAGCCACCAGCTTCATCCCCCAGCAAATCGCTGCCATGGGCCGCACCCTCACAGAGATCACCACACGCGTCATTGAAGCGGGACTCTCTGCAAAGAAATAGTTGCCGGCGGGAAAGATAAGCCCTGAATTCGAACCCCTTATTTTAAGGCCTGTCCTGGTGAAAGGTGAAGCCAATCTGAGAGGACCTGCCCTGTAAAATGCAAAGCTTGTATCGCGGGGCCGGCTATAGAAAACACCCGGCAGGTTTCACACGGCACGCATTCCATGCGGCGGATCCTGGCACCAATAAACATTTGTGAATAAAATTGGTTGACAACTAAAAAAGAAGATATTTGTCCGGGTAAAGGCTTATTTTGTATTTTTGATTTTTAGCAAAATCACTTTTGAAAAAAACAGATGACGATGGCAACCGAAAAGAAAAAAAGCAACCATAAATCCGCTTCCCCGAATACAGGGATGACTATTAATGAGATCAATGCCCAGTACGGAAAACTGCCTCCCCAGGCCATTGAAGTAGAAGAGGCCGTTCTGGGGGCCCTCATGCTCGAACGGGATGCCTATGTCACCGTTGCCGATATTATTGACACCTCCAGCTTTTACAAGGATGAGCACCAGAAAATATTTGAAGCCATCAAAAACCTGTCGATCAACGAAAAACCCGTTGACCTGCTAATGGTTACACAGGAACTGAAAGACCAGGAGCAACTGGATGAAGTGGGGGGACCCGGCTACATCACACAGCTAACCCGTCGCGTTGCATCTGCTGCCCACATTGAATTTCATTCACGCATCATTGCCCAGAAGTTCATCCAGCGGGAACTTATCCGGGTTTCCTCAGAGATCCAGGGAAAATCGTATGATGACACCATGGATGTGGACGATCTCATTGACTTTTCTGAATCATCGCTTTTCCAGGTAGCGGAAAGAAACATCAAAAAGGAGACCGTTCCCATTAAGCCGGTGTTGAATGAAGCGGTGCTGCAGATTGAGAAAGCCCGGAACCGGAAAGACGGTTTAAGCGGCACCCCTTCCGGATTTACCGACATTGACCGGATCACCTCTGGCTGGCAAAAGACCGATCTGAGCATTATTGCCGCACGTCCCTCAATGGGGAAAACGGCGTTTGTGCTCAGCATGGCCCGGAACATGGCGGTGGAACACAACAAGTCCGTTGCCATATTCTCCCTTGAAATGTCCTCCGTTCAGCTGGTCAACCGGCTCATTGCCGCAGAAACAGAGCTGGGCTCCGACAAAATTAAGACCGGAAGGCTCGAAAATTATGAATGGGAACACCTGAACCGGAAGATCTCCGCCCTGGAAAAAGCCCCCATTTTTATTGATGATACCCCGGCCCTCTCAATTTTCGAACTCCGGGCCAAATGCCGGCGATTGAAAATGCAGCACGACATCCAGGTTGTTATTGTGGATTACCTCCAGTTGATGACCTCCGGAATGGAGGGGCGCGGCAGCCGGGAACAGGAGGTCAGCACCATTTCGCGTTCACTCAAAGCCATTGCCAAAGAGCTGGACATCCCCATCCTGGCCCTTTCGCAGCTGAACCGCTCGGTCGAATCCCGTGAAGGGAAACGCCCCCAGCTCTCCGACCTGCGGGAATCAGGAGCCATTGAGCAGGATGCCGACCTGGTGATGTTCATCCACCGCCCTGAATACTATGGCATCAATGAAGATGAATCCGGAAATTCATTGATGGGCGTGGCAGAAATTATCATTGCCAAACACCGGAATGGCGCCACCGGCGATGTCCACCTCTCCTTCAAAAAAGAGCTGGCCAAATTCAGCGATATGGATACGGTAGGCAAGGATTTTGATGCCGTTTCCCAGACCTTCAGCTCTAAAATGAATGAGGATGAAGGAAACGCCTTCAGGGAAGGGATCTCAGCAAACAGTGCCTTTGACGAACAGAAATCCGGGAGCAACGATGTTCCCTTCTGAACATCCCCGGAGGCCTGAGGTCAGTTTGCGATCAGGCGGATTTATCCAATCAACCTGCCGGGACACGTCCTGGTTGAAAAATAAAGAAACGGACAGACAGAAAAAAAATGATAAAACAAACGTAAATGGAATTATAGATATTAGTTGAAACGGAAACAAAACATTGCTGGAACGGACTTGTAATCCGCCCCTTCCCTTTCACCGAGGGAGGAAATAATTCAAACAAACAACGAAGGATGAAAAACCGGATCTTACTGATAATCAGTTTAACGATACTTACCTTGCAGGGACAAGCCATGCAACTTCTGATCCCCATGGACGATACCCAAAAAAACCACCTGAAGTCTTATGGTGTCGCGTACTGGGTTCTGGCCCGAAATGCGGAGGTAAAATGGCTCCTCAATTACCGCGGCGGGAGTTTTCTCATGCAGCACACTCCCGAAATTGAAAATGAATGCATTGTCAGGGGGGTCAGTTACGAAACCATGGCCGATGCCCGGGCATCCTCCATTCTGAACGGGATTGCCGAACCGGACGTAAACCAGGATGCGGTCAGCATGAACAAAGCCCCCAAAATTGCTGTTTACGCGCCTCCCAACAAACAGCCATGGGACGATGCCGTAATGCTCGTGCTCACTTATGCCGAAATTGATTATGATGTGATCTATGACGAGGAGATCCTTAACGGCGATCTTAAAGAGTACGACTGGCTCCACCTGCATCATGAGGATTTTACCGGGCAGTTTGGAAAATTCTGGAGAACCTATCAACACATGCCCTGGTACCAGGAGGAAGTGAGCATCAACAAAAAAATGGCCGAAAACCTGGGGTTTCTGAAAGTGTCGGAAATGAAGGCATTTATTACACGCAAAATTGACAACTACATTGCAAACGGCGGTTTCCTGTTTGCCATGTGTGCGGCTACCGACACTTACGACATTGCAAGAGCCGCAGAAGACGTTG
>JAGYMR010000227.1 GCA_018400515.1 Tangfeifania sp. | reverse complement strand
CCTCGACGATATGGAACTCGCATTTATTTTCTAAAGTATTCGGTAGAATTCGCAAGCGAATTTCGATGGAACTCGCATTAATTTAATTATTCTCGTTTGTGAAACATGGTTGAATGGTCGTTTCATATGGGTTAAATTTTTATTTTTGAATTGATAAACCTAATAAACAAGCAAATGTCATTTAAAATTTTTTCCCTTCAGCTTTCCGGAAAGATCAAACCGGTCGAAAAAATTGAAATGCAACGGGAATTGTTGTATAAAGATTACCTGGAATTTAACAAAGTAGCTGAATCGAAAGAACTGGCGGATTTTCTGAAACTGGAGGAGTACATCCGTTCCGAAGCGTTCAAAAAGGAAAAAGCAGAAATTCAGGAGCTGAAATTTAAGGACAGTGAAGAGTACCAGACACTGCGGGAATTTGAAAGATTAAAAAAATCGAAACCGATAAAAAACTATTTCAAGCTGACGGAATCGGACGATTTTAAACGGTATCAGGCATTAAAAGATTCTGATAAGCTGAAAGAGTACCGGGCATTGCTTGACTTCATGGAAAAGGGCGAATATCAAAAGGAGAAAGCGGAGAGCAAGCAGGAAGTTTTCAGGGGATCGGAGGAAGAAAGCGAACTCCGGGAGTATCAAAAACTGAAAAAATCACCCGGCATTAAGGCCTTTCTGGAACTCCATGATTCTGAAATGCTGAAAATGCATGACTCCGTGCTGCATTCAGATAAATTAAAAAGATACTATGAACTGACCAATATGCCCGAAAAAGGCCGGGAAAAAAAGAAAGAGCTGAAGGAACTGAAAAAAGACCCTCAAATCAGGCAGTACCTGAAACTGGAACATTCAAAAAAGTATAAACTTTATTGTGAATACCGTGACAGCTATGCCCTTAAGCGGTATAACGAACTGAAAAAGATTGTGGAGGATGAAGATTTCAGAAAACGGGTGGCCTATTTGAAAGACAAGAAAAAATTTGAAAAGACGGAAACGTTTAAAAAAGGGAAACGTTTTAAGGAGCTGGCCGCACAAAGCGATGTGAAATTCTTTCTGAAATTTGAAAAGTCAGCCCTCCTTAAAAATTATTTCGACGTTAAGGACTCGCCGGAATTGCAACGTTACCTGGAGCTGCAGAAAACGGTCACGTCAGATGCCTTCCGGGAGCGGAAAGCCTACCTTGAAGATCCCAAAAAATGGGAAAAAAGCGAACCCTGTGCCCGCGAGCAGCAATATCTGGAAATGAAAAAAATTCCCCATCTTGTCAAATACTTCCAATACAAAGATTCCAATGCTTTCGATTTCTTTAGAAAATGGGAAATCCATTTTGAAGATGATTTTTCAGGAGAATCGCTGGATCATCATAAATGGCAGACAAAATCACCCTGGGCTGAAAATCTGAACAAGGGGCCTTTTTCGATGCCCGGCGATTTGCATGCTTATCACCCGGAAGAAAATATCCGAACCAGCAATAAACTGGTCATTGAAACCCGGAAAGAAAAAACCGACGGATTGATCTGGCAAATGCCTGCCGGCTTTGTCCCGGCTTCGTTTGATTATACCACGGGGATGGTTTTTTCAAAGGAACGCTTTGAGCCGGAAGACGGCCTGTTTGAAGCCAAAATCAAATTCAATCCCGTTAAAGAGATCGTCAGTTCGGTTATTTTCCAGGGAGATAATGCTTCTCCGCGGGTTCATCTTTTGGAAATGGGGACAAAAAACCGGCTTGGGATCAGCCGCATTGACCAAAACGGGAAAATGAACATGAAGGGGATCGATATTTCAAACCTGAAAAAACACCGGTGGTACATCTTTTCAATTGAAAAAGCGGGAAGTTCACTCATTTGGAGAATCAACGACACGGAAATATTAAAAATGGAAAATACGGCAATGGATTTTACATTCCATTTGCATCTGCTGAGCATGGTTGTAATGTCACTCACCGGTTCCAAACTTCCGTACCGGTTTGAAACCGATCGGATCCGGTATTACACCAAAAAATGATCGCCGGATTAAAATCCCCGCTGGTTAAACAGGGTATAACCAAAACTTAATGCATAATAAAATTTGGTATTGGGTTTGTCGTAATAATTTACCGACAAACTTATGGGTCCCAAGCCGGTATGGTAAACCAGTGCAGCCATTCCCTGCAAGTAATAGTTTTCGATAAAATCATCCGACATATAGGCAGTTAAATCCTCCACTTTTAGTGTCTCCCTGAGGGGCAGAAATCCATGGCCTTCCACTCGTAAATGGAGGGAGGGATTAAAATGATACAGGGCTTTTAATCCCCCGGCGATGTAATCATTGGCATGAAAATTCTCGATAAACATGGTTTTGCTGTGGGGGGTTGGATAGTACCCCGGGGCGGCCAGCAAGGTTGAGCGGTAATTCTGAAAAGGGTCTTTATTGCTGAAAACAGCTTCGGCCTGTGTTCCGAGGACAAATTTCTCACTGAGTTTCCAGTATTTTAAGGAAGCAGCTTTTGCCAGGTAAAATGCGTGGTCTTCGGTACTCTCTGTAGTAGCGGTGGAGGTAGTGCCGGGCTTGTTCTTCTCCCTGCCGGTAATGTATTTCAAAGAAAGACAGTTAAATTCCCCTTCGGTAGCAAATTGCTTGTAGTTCAGAGAGTTATTTTCAATACCCAGATGGGAAGCAAAAGCATTAAAGGTGGTCTGGTCCGGCTCATCATCTTTTTTAAATTTGTCGGTCTGATAATAATCATCGGTTGAGTTCACGAAGGCGGCGGTGCTGTATAATTTTGAATGCAATCCCAGGGGGATCCCGGTTTCAAACCGCAGATTGTATTCGTCCTGGATGATGTAGGGTGGCCGGACATCCTCAAAGAAGGGTTCCGAACTGGAAGAGAAGAAATCCCACCGGTTGAGGGTGGAATAGCCGGCCAGGTAAAAGGGGAGCCGGGTTGGAAAATCGATGCGCCCCCCGAATTTGAAAGAACTGTAGAAACGGCCGAAATAGATGTTGGAGCTCAGAGTGTAGGCACGTCCTTTGTAAGTCCGGAAATCGAAGCTGGCAAATCCCTGGTTAATGGGTTTGGTCGAAATATTGCCCCCGATATTGATCCGGACTTTTTTCTCCGGTTCCACTTTCAGGTGCAGGTCAAAGTAGCCAGTTTCCCGGTTAAAATAGGCAATGGGACGGATGGAGCGCAGGTGTTCATCGGCAATCAGCTTAAAATACTCTTTTTTCAGTGAATTTAAGGAGATGACATTGTACCGGTGTTTAATGGACTGAATAATGAATTTCCGCTGCATGGGGTCTTCAACCCCTTCCACCTGAATATTCTGAAAAAAAAGCTGGGGTTTTCTGGCATTGAACCGCTGCCGTTTCCGCACGACATATTCCGCGGAAACCCTCCGTTCGATTCTGTTTTTAATACTGTCAAGGGCCCGGCGGGCCGTTTTCATTCCCTCATTCCGGATAAGATCCCCCTTTTCAAAATCCAGCAGCCCGACGTTTTTAAATTTTGTCTCCAGTAAGATCCCCTCTTCTTTCGGAATCTTATAGGTGGTGGGCCGGATGACCATGTTGGTTATCTGTTCCATCAGGTTATCCGATGCCGGCACCTGGCTTTCATCGGCCACTTTGTGACCAATGATAAAGTCAGGCTGGTACAGTTTTTTCATAACATCCTGAGGGAAATTGTTAAGAATCCCCCCGTCAAAAAGGAGGGTGTCATTAATTTCTATGGGTTTAAAATAGAGTGGAACAGTCATTGATGCCCGGATGGCGTCTCCCAGATCACCTTTTCGTAAAATTACCTCCCGGTTGTTGTAAATGTCGGCGGCAACACAAAAAAAGGGGACCATCAGGCTGTCGAAGTCATTGCGGCAGGCTGCCGTGGTCGAGGCCATTAACTCCATGAAAGCAAAATCCATCTGTTCATCGGGAATGATGTTGGTCGGCGGCAGCAGTTTTATTTTGTCTTCTTTCCTTTCCAGCCTCAGCTCCAGCCAGGAGGGATCCGGTTCGGACCGGGTGAAATAGTAGCGGTATTCTTCCTGGATGCGTCCTGTCGACCAAAAATAAAAATCTTCTGAGCGGAAAAGGGACTCCATTTCATCGGGCGAGTAACCGGCGGCATACAATCCACCAACAATGGCCCCGATGGAGGTCCCGGCAATATAGTCTATGGGGATGTTGTTCTCCTCCAGCACACGAATAACACCGATGTGAGCCAATCCTTTGGCTCCGCCGCCGCTTAAAACAAGTCCAACGGACTGTGCCTGTGTGTTCACCGCAAAAAAACCTAATATGATGAAGCAAAAAAGAAACCTGCGCATGGCCTGAAAATTTCTGAACATGAACAAAATTACGAATTATATTGTGTTTTTATTTTTCTTTTTGGAGATTCGTTGAAAACAACCGGCCAACCCATGATTTCACCCGGTAAACAGCGACTTTCTTTCGTTTTGGAAAACATTATTGTTAGCGGACCAATGGCTGGTCCGGGGTTACATTTTACGCTCCAGTTTCCCCCATTTTCACCAAATATTACAGGACAATGGTATCATTGGTATACTCCTTTACGATTTTCCCAGCCTTGCCGTTTTTAGGTGGATAAAAAAGGAGCCTCCAGCCATAAAAACAGGAAGACCATCCGGTAAAAGATCATTTCAGTGAAACGAGCATGTTCCGGAGATCACAAAAAATTATGAATAAAATTAATGCGAGTTCCATGGGCCCTATAAAAAAATGATGTTAGAAATATATACTTGACTGAAATGCAATCATTAAATTTAATTTTATTCTAATGAAACGAGCATGGTGCTAACACCACA
>JAGYMR010000226.1 GCA_018400515.1 Tangfeifania sp. | reverse complement strand
GGATATTTAGGGTATCCAACAGGGTGGTGTAAAATTTTAAACAGATGAAACTGAACTGATATGCGAATAAAAGGTTTATTGTGGCTGAATCTGATACTTCTGGTGGCATTTTCTTCCTACGGCCAGACGAGGAATATTATCCATCTTCCGGACATTCCGGGCTACCGGACCCTGAAGTGTGATTTTCACACCCACACCGTTTTTTCTGACGGGACGGTCTGGCCGACGGTCAGGGTTGAAGAGGCCTGGCGGGAGGGATTGGATGTCATTTCGATTACCGATCACATCGAATACCGGCCGCATTCAAAAGACATCGTTGCCGACCATAACCGATCATATGCTATTGCTGAGCCGCTGGCAGAAAAGCGGGGCATTCTGCTTGTGCGGGGAGCTGAAATTACACGGGGGATGCCTCCCGGCCATTTGAACGCCCTTTTCATTGAGAATGCGAATTTGCTGGAAAGGGAAGATGTTTTTGATGCGCTGAAGGAGGCCAGGGATCAGGGAGCTTTTATTTTTTGGAATCATCCGGGCTGGAAAGCCCAGCAACCGGATACCACCCGCTGGTGGGAAGAACATACCCGTTTATTGCAAAACGGCATGCTTCACGGGATCGAGGTGTATAATTACAAGGAGTTTTATCCGGAAGCATTTGTTTGGGCGGAGGAAAAGAAGTTAACCCTGTTGGGCAACTCTGACGTCCATTCTCCGGTCGGTATGACCTATGATACAAAAAACGGACACCGGCCCCTCACCTTGGTATTTGCGCGAAACCGAACCCTGGAGGGGGTCCGGGAAGCCCTTTTCAGCAGACGTACCGTGGTTTATTATGATCACACCCTTCTTGGATCCCCCTCGCTTTTAGAAGCGCTGTTTTTTAATTCGCTTGCGATTGGTGAGGAGCCTCTCCGGTTAAAAAACGGGATCACCGGGTCAGTTGAGATTCGTAACAACTCGGATATTTCTTACGAACTGGAAAGGGTTCAGCCGGGCATTGGTTTTGATGCCCCGGAAACGCTTGTTCTTGAAGCCCACCGGGTAACGCCAGTCGAACTCAGCGGCAATTCGGATCAGCTGAATCATATAAATGAACTGGAGGTTTACTACCAGGTGAAAAATTTAGAGGTTAGCGCTGATGAGAATCTGGTCATTACCTTTTCTTTCCCGAATCATTAATATTTTCTGGGCTGTTTTGTAACTTTTCCGTGAAAAGGCTTACCAATACATTCAAAAAGAATATACAAATTTAAAAAATCAGAAAAATGAGAAAAATTTACGGACCCCTGATGGCACTCCTTTTTGTTGGATTCTTCACCATGGCTGGTGCCCAAAATTTACAGGATGTTTTGGATAAACATTTTGAAGCAATCGGTCAGGAGACCCTTCTTGCAAAGGAAACGTATTCAGTGAAAGCGACGGTTGAACAGATGGGTATGAAGATTCCCATGGATATGAAGATGAAACGCCCCGATAAATTCAGGATGGTGATGGAGATGCAGGGTCAGAAGATGATCCAGGTGTTTGATGGTGAAAAGGGATGGGTGCTGGCCCCCTGGGTAAGTTCCGAACCGCAGGAACTTTCCGGTGCTCAGTTGGAACAGGCCATGCAACAGGCGGATATTGACGGAGAACTGTACCGGTACGAGGCGAACGGTTCTACTGCCGAATTGCTTGGTAAAGAGTTTATTGATGACCTGGAGGTTTTCAACATTAAACTGGTAAATGCGGATGGCACTGAAAAAAATTATTACATCGATTCGGAAGATTACTTTATTCGAAAAGTGAAGGGGAAAGTTAAATCCCAGGGCCGGGAGATGAGCGTGGAGCAGAATATGGGTAATTACACCGAAATTGACGGCGTAATGATGGCTCTTGAAATTGAGTCAAAATCACCCGTAGGTACGGCACGCATTGTTTTTGAGGAGGTGAAGTTCGGGGAAACCTTTGATGATGCGATTTTTCAAAAACCCTGAGGGTTATTTTTTTCCCAGGGGTGTAAGCCGGATCACCTTTCCCGGTTTATTCAGTACAACATAAATGGCTCCGTCGGGGCCGGATGCTACATCGCGGACCCGGCCGGCCCCTTTTAAAATCACTTCCTGGTGCATTACCCGGTTTTTCTCCAGGTGAAGCAGCCGGACCTCCTCGTATCTTAAAGCCCCGACAAGCAGTCTGTTTTTCCATTTTTGAAACAGGTCTCCCCTGTAAAAATCGAGCCCACATACGGCGATGGAAGGTTTCCAGTAGAGGATGGGCTGCTCCATTCCCGGTTGATGGGTCCATTCCGTGATGATGGTCCCGTTGTAATTTCTTCCATAGGTAATGGTTTCCCATCCGTAATTTTTCCCGGCCTCAATCAGGTTGAGTTCATCCCCTCCCATGGGACCGTGTTCGGTAGCCCAGAGCCGGCCGGTTACAGGATGGACAGCCATTCCCTGAATATTCCTGTTCCCCAGGCTGTAAACCGAAGCCATGGCATCGGCCTTAAAAAGGAAGGGGTTGTCTTCGGGGATGCTTCCGTCTTTATGTATGCGGTGAACTTTCCCGTTGGGCCGGGAAACATCCTGAGCCTGGTACCCCGCTCCCCGGTCTCCGACGGCGAAGTAATGGTGATCCCACGGATCAAATACAATGCGGCATCCGTAATGGTGGCGGGTTGTCTGGTAAGTTTCCCGGGGGGCCTCAAATAAAACCTCCTGGCTGGTCCATGTGTTGTTTTTTATTTTACCCCGCACGATCCTTGTCATGGCCGGGGGACGCCCGTTCTCTGCATCGTTTTTCAGTACGTGGCTGTAGGCGAGATATATCCAGCCATTTTCGCCATAATCGGGGTCAACGGCCACATCGAGCAATCCGCCCTGCCCTTCGTGCAAAACCTCCGGAGTTCCCCGTACCGGTTCGGCCTGCAGCGTGCCGTTTATTACCATCCGCAACCGACCGGGCCGCTCTGTGATGAGGGCTTTGTTTTTATTGATGAAATCGATGGCCCAGGGAATCTCAAGTCCGTCGGCAAACGTTTCTACCGCCATTTCATAGTCCATTGTTTCCAGCATCACAGGTGTCGCTGGCTTTTTCGCTCCCACCGCTTTTTCTTCTTCCCGGATGTAGGCTACCACTGCATGGATTTCCTCATCTGTAAGAGATTTCTCGTACGAGGGCATTCCTAAATGGGGAATTCCGAATTTTATGTTGCGGGTAACATACCCGTCTTCGCCCCCAAATTGCCAAATTCCGTCGATGAGGCTCGTTGCATTGCCCCCGTTTAAGTCCTGTCCGTGACACTGGGCGCAATATTGCTGATAGATCTCCGGACCACCGGGTTGTGCTGCCGGAGATAAGCTTAAACCGAATGTCAGCAGAAAAAGAAAAATGAATGACCGGGTTGATTTCATCAGTGAGTTCATATTTTTACATTTAAATTTTGCGGTGAATTGCATCTCCCGGGAGGAGCAGAACGGGAATATCCCCAGGGGTAATCGTATGTTTCTTTTTATTTCCCGGATGTCGTTTACCCCATTCCCGTTGCTAAATGATGTCAATATACAAAAAAATCAACAACTTCAAAGTCTCTCCGGATATGAGTAAATTCGGGGAAGCAGGAGGATTCGGATATATTATTCACTGAAAGCCGGGGCTTTCCCGGTCATTTTTCTGCCAGGAAAGGATTCTTCACTGGAGTGCCCGTTCCACGCTCATCCAAAGCAGCCGGGAGGTTTCATCCCAACTGAATTTCTCTTTTTGTTTGAATCCTTTTTCGATGAGTGTTCTCCGCAAGGCAGCGTCCCCGTAAATTTTCAGCATGGCTTCGGTTATCTGCTCAGTCCTGCAGGGATCTGCATAGAGGACGGCGTCCCCGCCGACTTCGGGAATGGAGGTGGTGTTGGAGCATATCACCGGAACGCCCGCACTCATGGCCTCGATGACAGGAATTCCAAATCCCTCGAAAAAAGGCACAAAAACCAATGCCATTGAAGCCCCGGAAATGGAGTGCAACTCTTGCGTCGAAACCCGGCCGGTAAATACGACATCATTTTTGAACCGCATGTTATTATAAGTTTCAAAAATTTCACCCGTTTTGTGCATCTCCCCGCCCACAATGATGAGTTGAATGTTATTGGCGCTTACGGTTTTAAACGCATCAAAGGCTTTTAATAATCCACAAATGTTTTTGCGGGGCTGCAGGGCACCGACAAAATGAAAATATTCGCGCCCGCCGGTATATTTTTCCCGGATCCTTTTCTGGTCCTCTTTTGTTGTGGGTTCAAAAACCTGGTTGATGCCATCGTAAACCACGTCTATTTTATCATAGTCGACTTTAAAAGACCGGGTAATATCCTCTTTCGAGTAGTAGGAAACCGTTGCTATCCGGCGGGCTGCACGGGCAAATTTCGGAAAAAACCGCAGGTAATATTTCGCTTTCAGCCAGGGCAGGTCACCGGGACGATGGACAAAGCTAATGTCGTGAATCACCGCCAGTTGCGGAATTTTTGTGCGTAAGGATAAATACCCGTCGGGGGATAAAAACAGATCCGCTTTGTATTTTTTCAGGATGCGGGGCACCTGGAATTCAAACCATAAATAAAACAGGAAGGGATGCCTGGCCGGAGGACCAATGACCACAGGGGT
Source organism: Tangfeifania sp. (assembly GCA_018400515.1). Next base: position 206 of record JAGYMR010000226.1, on the reverse strand, counting down.
GATATTATCCGAAAAGATGAAATCGCTGGAATAGGGGCGGTCAAAAATAAAAATGAACTGGTGCTCCGGATGATTACGGGTCATCCGTTTGAGTGTCTCCGCCGTGAACCAGCCAATCCCTTCAAGCCGCTCTTTCAAAAGCAATCGTGTATTTACGGCAATTTTCATTCGAATAAAATAATATTAAACATTTGTAATTCAATCAA
>JAGYMR010000225.1 GCA_018400515.1 Tangfeifania sp. | reverse complement strand
AGCGCCTTGTCGTCATAGGTCATCAGCACTTCTGACTGCTGGCGGGCAAAACCGGTATCCGCCGGCAACACCCGGTAAAACCCGGTAGCTTTCTGCGCACTCTTCCAGTCAGGCTCCTCCAGCTTTCCGTCGACCTGCAGGGATCCTTTCGCTTTCTTCAGGTAGTAAACAAAATCTTTGTTGATATTCATTGCAAGCGTATCCTTCTCCGTACCGGCAAAAGCATCCTGAACGCCCCATCCTGTCAGGGAGATAAGACAAAACATCAACCATCGGCTCATTCCTTAATTTTTATTTTTGATTAAAATTGTTCCTCTTCAAAGGCATCATATGGAACTCGCCAAATAAACATTCCCCTGTGTGCGAAATTTTTTCTCATGGCTCGTTTCATTTTTCACTTAAATCCTGGTAAGCGGGGTTATTGGGAACCCGTCCCAGGCTCCCCGGAGCTTCCATACAGGACGCCACCACATTGGAATTCCGGTCAGCCCTCTCATCCATTTTTTATGGTTCAATAATCCCTTTATTCCCTTCCAACACAACGGAACTGTACCGGTCGGTTTTCACATCCGCTGCATTATCCCATAAATATCTATTGCCTGTAATTTTCACACCGGCAGAGTTGTTGAATTCAAACACCGGGGTCCCGGTGGAGGAAAGGGGATAGTCTTTGCCTGGAAGAAAGATATTATTTTTGATTACAAGGTTTTTTACCGAATGGGTGTACACTAGTGACCGGCTCATAACCTCACAGGTATTGCCTTCAAAAACAATGTTTTGATGGTAATAATGGGACGGTGCTCCGTCGTAGGTCACCCGCGGGGAGAAGCGAAGGATCTGGGCATTTCCGCTGGCAAGCCCGAAATTTTTAAAATGGTTATTCCGGATTACCACATTTTCCACGGGGCCCGATTCATGCCAATAGGTGGCATCTCCTTCGAAAAGCAAACTGAAATGGGTACATGTGCTGAAATGGTTGTTTTCGATCAGCACATCCCCTTTGGTGGATATCAAAAGGGTTCGTGCCCGGTTGCGGCGTACCGTGGAATTCCTGAAGTCTACGTCCGCCTGCCACGAAACGTTATCTGCCACACTCCGGGGCCGGAGCAGGTCACTCACCTTTTTTTCAAACCGCAGCGTCATGTACTCCTCATTTAATTCGTTCACCTCCGCCACTCTCAGGGTAGCATAAGGTTTCATCGGTTTACTGTCGCTCAGCCGGATGGAATCGCCGGCCGCTGCAAACCGGAAGCCAAGCTGCTGTCCGTGCATCCGCCGGACACCAATGGTATAATCATCGACCAGTCCGTCCACCCGGGTATAAATGCCGTGAAAATTCCCGGCATCATCCAGCATGTTTTCAAAGCGGCAACTATCGTAACTCAATAATCCTTTGCAGTTGACAAAATGGGTGGCATCAGCAGTGGTGGTAACCATCCGTTCCGAGTTGGGGGGCAAAACCACATTAAATTCCACCAGGGAGACATTCTCACAGCGTTCGCCAATCAACCCCATCCCTCCGGCATGGTGAACATTTACCTTTTCAAGCTTTACATCCTTCGACTGAAACAGATGAATGGCGGGAGAAAGACGGTTTTTATCCTTCCGCCCCTTAACCACCAGTACCCAACCCACTTCAGGCAGAACGCTGGTGGCATCAAAAATCCGCAACATTCCGGGAGCGATCTCCTTTACATGGTAGCGCACCCCCTTCTCCTCATTATAACTCCTTAATAAACTGGCTCCATGGTTATAAGCCGGAGCTTTGGTCCCGGAATCGTACCAGATGTTCCAGTCGATATTTTGTTCCCAGCCGTATTCATCCTCCACCGGATAAGCCCATTGTCTCCACGGCCGAATGGCTTTGTTGGCCTTTTCCAGAAAAATAAGTTCGTCTGCTACAATTTCATAATCACACTCTTCAAAGACTTCCAGGTCAAAAGCATTGGTTCCCGGATGCACGGCCGTCACCTCCCCCTGAAAATAAAATGGTTTATTCCAGTCGATCGAGAAATTGGTCAGCTTGATATCTTCACAATGATCCACATCAATGGCCACCATATGCCCGTTCATGATGAACCGGGAACCCTGCCCGTCCAGTTCAAAATTTTTCATTCCTTTCAGGGGGAAAAGGATGCGCTTCATTCCATTATCGTTATTGCTTACCCGCAGGTATTTTTCGGTTGCCTTCTTTGGGAAGCACTCGTATTCCCCTTCCGGAATAACCAGTTTAGCGGCCCCTTTTTCCACACAAGCATCCAAAGCTTTCCGGAGGGCAGGTACAGCATCTTCTCCCTCTGAAAGCCCATAATCGCCGGCATTGATAATAATTTCCTGTTTGGAACAGGAGAGCGTGGTAAAAAATATCCCTGTAAGCAGGGCGAAAAAAAGAAAGTTGTTCATAAAGCATTATTTTGTTTGATTCATTTTGTTTTCATCCGGCGAGGGTTTCGGTGCGCACCTCCCTGTAAGCCAACTGGCTTCGCAGGACGGGGATTTTCAGACAAGCCGGAGACCCCTCAGAGCTTCACCTCCAGCTTATCCGCATTTTCTCCGGGCGTTGCTTTCAGCCCCCCGATTTTTTTTCATTGGCCCCCTCACCCAGTGGTTAAGAAACTTCATTTGCCGCTCCCCCACCAATACCCCGGCGGCTCCGGGTACACGGCCTTCGTCAACAAGCCCAGCCTTAACTGAGAGATTAAAACTTCCTGCCTCCGGCGACAAAACATGGGTAAGAAGGTTCACTCTTGAACCGGTCACCGCCCCGGTACAATGCAGCGCTCCATCCTCCACTTTCCAGTCTTCCAGGGGGATCGACCAGAAATCGCGCCCCACCCATACGCGATCGTGGGTATTATCAAAGTGAGCCAGAAATTCATATTTTTTATGGCAGGAACTGAAAGCAAAAATGAATATAAAAATAAGCGCGATGCTCCGTATCATAGGTATGTTTTTAAAATTATTCTCATCCGTTTATGTTCTCATCCTCCAGCGGGATTGCAGGGTTCTTGAATGGAAAACAACGCCGCCTTACTTCACAACCACGGTTTTCACATTCATAAATTCTTTAATTCCATGGGAAGCCAGTTCCCTGCCATAACCACTCTGCTTAATTCCGCCAAAGGGCATTCGCGGATCGGATTTCACAAAATCATTGACAAAACAGGCACCTGCCTGCAACTGATCTTCAGCTATCTGTTCACCTTTTTCCGGATTTTTGGTAAAAACGGCAGCCCCCAGACCATACACCGAATCATTCGCCACCCTGACAGCCTCCTGTTGATCTTTCACCCGGATCACGGAAGCAACGGGCCCGAACAACTCTTCATCATAGGCCGGCATGCCGGGACCAACCTTTTCAAGGACGGTGGGCGGATAAAAAGCTCCTTCCCGGTGGGGAATTTCACCTCCGATGATCACTTCGGCACCCTTTTTAACCGATTCAGCAACCTGCCGGTGAAGGTCATCGCGCAGATCAGCGCGGGCCATCGGTCCCATTGTCACTCCCGCTTCACAGGGGTCCCCGAAGTGGGCATTGATCATTTCATGAACAAAATATTCGAGAAATTCCGAATAAACCTCCGCTTCCACAATAAAGCGCTTGGCTCCGATACAACTCTGTCCGGCATTCAATAAACGGCCGGCGGCACAAGTCTCAGCAGCAGCCTTTAAATCAGCGTCCTTTAAAATAATATAAGGGTCACTTCCCCCCAGTTCCAAAACACATTTTTTTAACGCACCTCCTGCAACCGACGCCACACTCTTCCCGGCGGTGGTACTCCCTGTTAAACTGACCCCTTTTATGGCAAGATGATGGATGACATCTTTTACCTGGTCACTCCCAATGAGCAGGGTCCGAAAAACATCTTCCGGGAAACCGGCTTCATGAAAAAGATCCTCGATTGCGAGGGCACATCCGGGAACGTTACTGGCATGCTTTAAAACAGCGGTATTTCCGCCCATAACCGTGGGAGCAGCAAAACGAAAAACCTGCCAGAAAGGGAAGTTCCAGGGCATAATGCCCAGGATCACCCCCAACGGCTGGTAACTGACAAATGACTTACTGTAATCCGCCATCACCTGCTCATTCTCCAGAAAGCTTTCAGCATTTTCGGCATAAAAATCACAAACCCAGGCACATTTCTCGATCTCGGCAATCCCCTCTTTCAAAACTTTTCCCATCTCGTGGGCCATTAACCGTGCCAGTTCCTCTTTCCTGCTTTTCAGAAGACTTGCCAGGTTTTGCATGCGCTGACTTCTGTGAAAAAAAGAGGTAGTATGCCAGCTATGCCCGCATTTATCAACCGCGTTGATTATTTTTTCGACTCCTTTTTCGGAATAAGGTGTGTAAACCTGAAATGTCTTACCAGTTGAAGGATTAATTGATTTCATTAGAATAAAATTAAATTAATGATTGCATTTCAGTCAAGTATATATTTCTTACATCACTTTTAAACAGGGCCCATGGAACTCGCATTTATTTTATTTATTTCATTCAGTCCTTTACTTTAAAAGTATTCGATAGAATTCGCAAGCGAAATTCGATGTAACTCGCTTTATAATGATCCTTCTGTTTGGCAAAATTTTGCCATGCTCGTTTCATGCAAACAACTGATTTAATATAATTACAATGCTACACCTCCCGGGGGAAGTCGGAATAAGCTGCAGGAGTTGTGATTCCCCTCCCGGACAATCATTTTACCGGCTTTCTCCTCTGAAACAAAAAATATCCGGATGAATACCCCCTTCCCGGCAGTTACGGATCCGGAAACGAAGTTAAAAATTACTGCGAATAATCCGAACCGCCCCATTCCAAAATCCTGGGTTGTCCGGCCCGCAACCTCA